>CADDZK010000092.1 GCA_902812425.1 Actinomycetota bacterium | reverse complement strand
CCCACGGGGAAGAACCCGACGTCCTGCGCGAGCAGATCTCGCGTTTCAACCACCGCCACAGGGGCCAGATCGTAGTAAAGCTGCGCCTGGCGCCGGCCGATACCGGACAGTACTTCGAGAAGCTGCGCACCGAGTTTGAGGCCGGTGAGGCCAACGTCGACATCATCAGCGGCGACGTCATCTGGCCCGCCCAGTTCGCCGCAAACGGTTGGATCTCGGACCTGTCGAACCTCTTCAGCGAGGACCTCCGCGAGGCCAACCTCCCCGCCACCATAAACTCCAACACCTACGAGGGCGCCGTGTACGGCGTCCCCTGGTTCACCGACGCGGGGATGCTCTACTACCGCAAAGACCTCCTCGAAAAATCCGGCTTCTCGGAGGCGCCCAAGACCTGGGAGGTGCTCGAGGAGCAGGCGGAGAAGGTCAAGCGGGACTCAGGCATCGAGAACGGGCTCGTCTTCCAGGGGGCCGAATACGAGGGCGGGGTCGTAAATGGCCTGGAGTTCATCTGGAACTCGGGCGGCGACGTCCTGGCTTCGGGGAACCTCGAAAAGACAACCGTGGATAAACCCAGGGCCGTCAAAGGACTCAAGACGGAGCGCCACACGGTCACGAGCGGGGTCGCGCCCGAGGCCGTCCCCAGCTACAAAGAGTACGAATCCTACACGGTCTTCCTCTCGGGGAACGCAGTCTTCATGCGCAACTGGCCCAACGTCTACGCGCGGGCCGCGGACCCAACGCTCTCGAAGATAGAGCAGCAGCAGATCGGGGTCGCGCCGCTCCCCGTCTCCCGCGCGGGAGAGAAGGCATACAGCGGTCTCGGCGGATGGAACCTCATGGTCAACGCCGCAAGCCAACACAAGCTGGAGTCCGCCTGGACGTTTATCCGCTACCTCAGCGCCCCCGAACAACAGAAGGAGAGGGCGATCCAAGGCGGTTACCTGCCGACGCTGAAAGACTCCTACGAGGACCACGAGATCCTCAGTCGAGTGCCCGTCATCACCCTGGGCAGGGAGGCGATAGAGAACGTCCGCGCCAGGCCCGCCACGCCTTTCTACCAGGACATGTCGCTGGCGATGGCCGAGAGGTTCCACGCCTCGCTGTCAGGGACGGTCAGCCCCGAGCGGGCGGCGCGAACCCTGCGCGAGAGGCTCGAAGAGATACTGGATAGCGCCGAACCGTCCTGAAGAGGGCTCGCGAGTTCATCAGAGAGTGACGAAGGCCGGGCCCCGTTGGGAGGCCCGGCCTTCGTGGCGCGAGATCCTTTAGTCGTGCGGTCCCCCTTACTGGGGGGTAACCTCGGAGGAGTCAGGCTCGTTGATGGTCTCGCAGCTGGTGAGGCGTATAAAGTCCTGCATGTTGGTGTTTTCGGCGTCCAGGTCCTGCTGGTCCACGTAGACGATGTCGTTCCCGAGCCCGCAGCTGATGGAGTCGAGCTCCCCGTCGTCGGCGTAGACTATATCGTCGCCCTCCCCGGCGTTTATGGTGTCGTCACCCGTCCCGCCGGTTATGGTGTCGCTTCCGTTCTGGCCGTTCAGGTTGTCGTTACCTACATCGCCGAAAATGTCGTCGTTGCCGTTGCCGCCGCGTATCGCGTCGTTACCCTTACCGCCATACGCGGTGTCGCTACCGTAATCGCCGCGCATGGTGTCCTTGCTCCCCCGGCCATTCATCGTGTCCGAGCCCCTCGTGCCCCGCATGATGTCGGCCTTGGGGGTGCCGTTGCAGGTGTGGCCCCGCTCGCAGTGGATCGTCTGCATCGCAAAGGCGATCCCGCTGCTCAAGAGCAGCATCGTACCCGCTACGGTCAGCACTATCGCTATCTTCTTCCTTATCGTCGTGATCCTCATCCCGCTCTCCTTTCTTGCTTTGTCTTTCCCGGCCGCCGGGGTCGTCCCCGGCGGGCTCCCGCATTCCTCAGGGGATTTCCGCTCCCCTCGGGCTCCCTAGTGCAGCTCGCAACTCACGATCTGGTCCCCCGGGTCTTTCTTGCACTGGTCCCTTCCGGCTCCGCCGTTGGCGGCGTCGCCCGGGGAGCCGTCCCTGAGTTCGATGACGTCGTTGCCGCCGCGGGCCATAATGACGTCGCGGCCAGCGTCGCCGCTTATGTAGTCATCGTCCAGGCCCGAATCCATGGCGTCGGTCTGATCTCCGCCGCGCATCACGTCCGAGCCGCCCTCGCCCCACATCCTGTCCCAACCACCGGCGCCGATAAGGATGTCGTCGCCAGCTCCTGCGTAGATGCGGTCGTTGCCGCCGAAGGCGCAGATCACGTCGTCGCCCGGCGTGCCGCGCAGGATGTCGGCGCCCGAGGTGCCCCTGATGACGCCGTCCGCGCTACAGTCGACGGGGCCGACGGTGACCTGGACGTTGGCCTGGGAGCAATCCCCGTCCTCGTCACAGACCTTGTAGCGGAAGGAGTCGGCGCCGATGAAGCCGCGGTTGGGCGTGTATGTCGTGTTGCCGTCGAGCAGGTTGCTTATCGTCACCACACCGCCGAGCGGTCCTGCGGGCGTCGTGCTGAGGTTGTTGACGTCGAGGATCTCGAGCGATGCACGGTCGAGGTCGTTGCCCGGATCGCTGTCGTTATCGAGCAGGTTGCCGGTCATGTCCTTGAGCTCGGTCGTCGTCATCTGGTCGTCGTTGGCCGTCGGCGCGACGTTGGCGACGTTAACGATTATGGAGTCGCTGCCCGTGCCGTCGCCGTCGTTCGCGCTCACGGAGACCGTCGAGTTGGCGGGACCATCAGGGAAGCGGCACTCGAAGGAGCCTGTCCCCGTGTTCGGGTCGTAGGTGAACGAACCAGCGGCCTTCTCGCCGTTATTGCCGCAGTCCCAATCGATGGTCTGGTTGTCGTTACCAGGGTCGGTCACCGTGAAGTCGTAGTGCTTGGTATCGCCCTCGTTGGCCGTGTCAGGGCCGGTCAGGTGGACCGTGGGCGCGACGTTGGCGACCGTGACGGTCACGACTTGGTTATCGGCGTCAGAGGCGCCGTCGTCGTCGGTGACGCGGACGGTGACGTTGGTCTGCGCCGGGCCGTCGGGGAAGCGGCACTCGAAGGAGCCTGTCCTCGTCGCCTCGTCGTAGGTGAACGAGTTCGCGACCTCCACGCCGTTATTGCCGCAGTCCCTGGCTATCGTGTGTGTGTCGTCGGTGCCGGCGTCGGTGACGGTGAAGTCGTAGTGCTTGACGTCACCCTCGTTGGCCGTGTCGGGGCCGGTGAGCGAGATGCTCGGCGCGGCGTTGGCGACCGTGACGATGAACGTACCCGAGTCGGAGGGCGCACCGCCAGCCTCGGCTACCGTCACCGTTACGGTGTAGGTACCGTTGTCGGCGTAGGTGTGAGGCTTCTGCGGGAGGGCACCGGGGTCGGAGTCGAAGGTCGTGTTGGACGAGCCGTCGCCCCAGTCGACGGTGACGCTCCACGGGCCGTCGGCACCTGGGTCCGCGAAGGAGCCCAGGTCGAAGGACTCGTTCTGGCCCTCGACGGAGTTCTGATCCGCCGCGGGGGTAAGGACTGGCGCGACGTTGGCGACGTTCGCGATCACGACCCTCTGGCTGTCCGAGTCGAGCGAGCCGTCGTCGTCGCGGACCTGGATCTCGACGTTGGTGGTCGAGTCGCCGTCTGGGAAGAGGCACCTGAAGGAGCCGCCCGTGGCCGTGGTCTGGAGCGAGCCATCGACGAGCTGTCCGTTCGCCCCGCAGGTCGGGTAGCCGTTCTCGATGGTGAAGGAGTCGGCTGAGCCTGCGTCGGTGACCGTGAAGGAGTACTCCCTGGTCTGGCCCTCGTCTACGGTGTCAGGACCGCTCAGGACGACCTTGGGCGCCACGTTGTTGACCGTGACGACCTTCTGGTAGATGTCGCTCAGGCCACCGTCCTCGTCGCGGACCTGGGCCCTGACGGTAACGTTGCCGTTATCGTTAGTGGGGCAGGAGCGGGTGTTCGAGGCACCCCAGTCACCGAAGCCGTTGCCGCAATCGAAGCGGTACTCGAGCGTGTCGTTCGGGCCTGCCGGATCTGTGGCGTCGGTCAGCGAGAGGTCTATGTTGTCGCCCTCGTTGACCGAGTCGGGGGCGTTGAACGTCGCCTGGGGGTTGTCGTTTGAGACGGTGACGATGACGACCTGGTTATCGGCGTCGGAGGCGCCGTCGTCGTCTGTGGCGCGGACGGTGACGTTCGAGGTGGTCGAGTTGTCAGGCCCGCCGTCGGGGAAGATGCACTTGAAGGAGCCATCGCCCGTGGCGGGG
Organism: Actinomycetota bacterium; assembly: GCA_902812425.1. Classification (GTDB taxonomy): domain Bacteria; phylum Actinomycetota; class Rubrobacteria; order Rubrobacterales; family Rubrobacteraceae; genus Rubrobacter_D. The sequence continues at coordinate 8,029 of CADDZK010000092.1, read as the reverse complement.
TCGTACTGGTAGGTCCCGCCCGGGTCCGCGCCGTTGGTATCGACGAGGTTGCCGTTGGCGCCGCAATCGATGTTGATGGTCAGCTGGTCGTCACCCGCGTCGGTGGCGTTGAAGGTGTAGGTCCTCTCGGCAGTGGTGCTCTCCTTCACGAGGTCGGCCCCGGAGAGGAGGGTCACCCTGGGGGCGACGTTGTTGACGTCGACGGAGGTGGTGTACACGTTGTAGCCGCCGTCCTTGTCCATAATGAGGGCGAGGACGGTGTAGTCGCCGTTGTCGGCGAAGGAGCACTGCGCAGAGTCGCCGCTACCCGCGAGGCTTGCGTAGGTCGGTATGGTGCCGAAGGCGCTGCCGTCGCAGTTGTATGCGTAACGGAGTCCCGCGTTGTTGTCGGCGTTTGAAGAATCCGACTGTCCCGTGAAGGAGATCGTCGCGTTGGCGTTCTCGTTCACCGGGCCGTCGTTGCCGAGGACGCCGGTCGGTGAGACGTTGTTGACGGTTATGTGGAAGCTGGCCTGGTCCGAGGCCGCGTTCGCGCCGTTCTCCGCGACGTTGACTGTAACGGTGTAGTCACCGTTGTCATCGTAGGTGTGAGGCATCTGACCGAGACTGCCCGGGCCGGCGGCGTTGAAGGTCGTGTTGGATGAGCCGTCGCCCCAGTCAATGGTGACGCTCCAGGGACCGTCGTCGCCTGGGTCCGTGAAGGAGCCGACCTCAAAGGACTTGTTCTGGCCCTCGTCGGAGCTCTGGTTCTCGCCGCTCTGGCCACCCTCGGGCGGGTCCACGTGCGGCGGCACGTTGTTGACGGTGATCGTCTTCTCGTAGACATCGCTCAGGCCGCCATCGTCGTCGCGGACCTGGCCCTTGACGACGAGGTTGCCGTCGTCGGTGGCCTGGCAGGAGTTGGTGTTCGAGGCGCCGAAGGCCGTCCAGTCGGCGTCACCGCACTTGAAGCTGTACTCGTGGGTATCTGCCGTGCCGGGATCTACAACGTTCGTCAGGGAGGGGTTGACGCTCTGCCCTTCGTCGATGGTGCCTGGAGTAGCGTCGAAGGTCGCACTCGGGTTCACGTTGTTGACGAGCACGCTGGTAGAGCCGGTATCAGAGCCACCGGCACCGTCGGTCACCTTGACGTTCACGGTGTAGGTGCCGTTGTCGGGGTAGATGCACTGCGCGTCGTTGGCGGCCTGCGGCCCCTTGTCTTCGGGGTCGGTGTAGTCGCCGTCGCCGTTGCAGTCGAAGCTGTAGCGCAGGTCAGCAGACGGGGTGTCGAGGTCGGTCGCAGTCACCGTGATCGTGGCCGGCGAGCCTTCGTCGACGGGGCCATCGTTGGTGACGCCGTTCTCAGGGATCACGGGCGGATCGTTGAGCGAGGTTATGTTGAAGGATACAGAGTCCGTATCGGTCAGAGCACTCCCTGAACCGTTGTGGCCCAGGTCGTTGGTCAACATCGTCAGCTTAGCGTCAGCGCCGTCGTAGTTGGCATCAGGAGCGAAGGTCAGCCCGTCGAGAGCGCCGTTGACGGCAGAGATGGTGCCCCTGAAAGTCATCGTCGCATCGTCGGTGCCGTCACCGTCGGTGAAGGTCAGACCCGAGGTGCTCCCCAGCGAGACCTTGCCGTGGTCGGCTGAGAGAGTCACCTCAACGTCGTCGCCTCCTGCATCGATATCGGAGACAGAGATCAGGTTGCTGTTGGCTGTCGAGAAGACCCTGGACTGGTCCTCGTTTATGTTCTGGGCGCCCGGCACCGAGTTGACGGGCGGGTCGTTAACGGGATTAACGGTGACGTTTACGGTGCCAGTAGCACTTCCACCCTTGCCGTCAGAGACGGTGTAAGTGAAAGAATCCGTGCCGTTGAAGTTGGCGTTTGGGGTATAGCTACAGAGCCCACCACTCGTGCAAGAGACAGTGCCATGCGTACCGTTGGTCTTGCCGGTAACCGTCAGGGTGTCGCCGTCTGGGTCCGTGTCGTTAGTGAGGACACTGACGTTGCCTGCAGTGTCCTCGTTTGTAGTGAGGGAGTCGTTGTTGGCTACGGGGTTGCGGTTGAAGCTCACCGTCGTAGTGAGGTTCGAGAGGTTGTCGTTTATGTTCGCGTCGTTCTCGGCGCTGAGGATACGTCCTGTATCGGTGTAGGTAGCACCGAAAGCGGCATTAGCAGGGATCTGTACCTGCAACGTCCTCGATCCAGAAGCTCCTGTAGCGAGGGTACCCAGGTTCCAGGTCACCTCGTTACCTGCAACAGAGCAGGTACCAGAGCAGCTGCCACTCACGTAGGTTACTCCGCTAGGGAGGATGTCGGTGAGCTGGGCACCTGTTGCAGAGTTAGCAGCGGTTGACTTGTTCTGGTAGTTGAGGGTGTAGGTGATGGTAGAGCCTGGGGTTGCGCTGGTCGGGCCGCTCTTGGTTACGGCAAGATCAGGGCTGCCCGGAGCTGCGGCCGGCTTCACGATCTGGACGTTTCCGCCGCCGTTATCGGCACCGACGGCCATGCTGTTCCCCGTAAAGTTGTGAGCACCTGCAGAGAGGTTGCCCTTGAAGTTCACGGCTGAGAAGCCTGCAGGCTGCGGGATGCTCGTGACGTTGACGTCCACCGTATAAGTCCACACGGGCCCCGTGCTGTCCGTGAGCGTGGCGCTGTTGAGCGTCACGCCGCTCCCTGCCGCCCAGTTGTAGAGGTCCTGGATACCCGTCTTCGTGCTGTCGGAGGTGAGAACGTGGTCGAATGTAACCTCGACCGTATAGTGTCCTGTAGAATTAAACTTGAGCCTGAAAGGAACCTGATCCAGCTCCTTCCAGCCGGTGAGGTTCCCGTTCTGATAGCCACCATCACACTGGCTTCCCGAGCTACAGGGAGGATTGGATTGCCCTTGAAGCGTTACGGCGGCGTCGGTGAAGGAGGTGGTCGCCTCTCCAGACTGCGCGCCTGTTACTGTTACCTTGTAGGTGGCGACGAACCAGTTGGGAAGATCAAACTGGTCTGTAATGTTGCCGCTCTCGTCAGCACTGACGTCAACGTCGCGGCTCCAGGTCTTTCCAGCCTCGTCGTTGACGTTTATGTGTACCGATTCGCCCGGCTGCCAGTTTGAGCCTGTGAGGGTTACTGTTGCGCCTGGCGGATAGTCTGCCTTGTCGCTCTGGATCGTGGGTGTAAGAGACCCTGCCACCAGGGCATCTGCGCGGTTCGCGGCGAGGAGCACTACCGATGTTGCCGTGAGCGCGACGGCGACGAGCGCCACTATGAGAGTAAGAACTCGGCGTGATCCCTGCATAGATCCTGCGAACATCGTCTCCCCTTTCAAGGCTCTTGCTTCTTCTACGCCCATGCCCGCGCACCGCCCGGACAGGGACTATGCAAGAAATCATGTCTCTTGGAACCTTCTTCGCCTTCGCTTAAATCAACGATCTTTTTCTAGTCCACATGGGCTAGGAACCCATCAGAGAGGCGAAAACCACTCAAACTGGGTATCTTTCCTAGCCCAAACGGGCCACGCTGCTCGCGACGACGCTCGGTACGCCTGACGGGAGCCAGGTCGGTCCGGACTACGAAACGCGGGAGATCTTTTCAGGGGAGCCGGTTCGCGCCCTCGGCGAGCTCGGCTTCGAGCTCGTCGACGAACTGCCTGGCGGTGCGGCCCGAGCGTCCTGCGTGCCAGCGGTCCCACAGGAGGGCGCGTTCTCTTAAGTCTTCCTCGGCGACATCGAGGCCACGCTCTCTGGCGAGCCCCGCTACGATCTGCAGGTAGCGTGCCTGGTCGGGCGATGGGAAGGTCAGGCGCAGCCCGAAGCGGGCTGAGAGTGAGAGCTTCTCCTGCATGGTGTCGCGGCCGTGGACGTCGTCGGAGCCTTCACCACGGTCGGAGAAGTTCTCCCGGATCAGGTTCCTGCGGTTGGATGTGGCGTAGAGCCTGACGTTCTCGGGCGGCGCCTCGACGCTGCCTTCGAGGAGCGCCTTCAAGGCCTTGTACTCGACCTCGTGCTCTTCGAAGGAGAGGTCGTCGACGAAGAGGACGAAACGCGGCCCGCGCCCGCGCAGGACCTCGAGCACATCCGGTAGCTCTGCGAGGTCCTCCTTGGTCACCTCCACCAGCCGCAGCCCCTCGCCCGCGTACTCGTTCAGGATGGCCTTGACGGTCGAGGACTTGCCCGTCCCAGGCAACCCGTAGAGGAGAGCGTGGTGGGCGGGGAGTCCGGCGAGGAAACGCTCGGTGTTCCTGATCAAGGGCTCCCGCTCGCGCTCGTAAGCGACCAGCTCCGCCAGGCGCACAGGGTCAGGACGAGATACGGCCCTGAGCCCCCCTTCCCTCCAGTGGAAAGCCCTGTGGTGGCCGAAAGGTCCTGCCCCGTGCCTCGAGTAGTGGCCCACCAGGAGCTCGGCGCAGGCTCCCCAGTCTTCGGCCATCGAGAGCTTGCGCGCGATCGTGTGTCGCGGAGACTCCTCGGCGGGCTCGGGATTCGTCCACGGGACCCAGATACCGGCCAGCTCCGGGACGGCGGACTCGACCCTGCCGAGCAAAGTCTCTGCGTCAAGCGCGAACATCTCGCGCAGCGTGCGTAGATCCCGCATTGCCTGCTCGAGCACGAAGGGACTCATCTCCCCCTTCTCCGCCTCGAGGCTGAACGGGTTCTCGTCGTCGAGCACCCTGCCCACGAGATGCGACCGCCAGGCGTCGGGTAGCAGGTGTTCCTCCAGGGCGAGTCCCTCCCACAACCGGCCGAAGACCTGAGCCACGGACCCGGCCTCGGGACACTCCACGAGGAGCAGTTCGAGCAGCGCCAGGAGATCCCGCGCAGTCTGCGAGTCGAGGACGCCGCGCAGCGCGGCGAGTCCCCGCGCCTTGATCAGAAGTCCCGCTGTCTCCCCGCGCTCCATGACGCAGCAACTTTAGCATTACCGCACGCTCCCTGCGGGAGCCTGTCAGCGAGGGCATGGATACAGCAACCGCCGTTCGAGAGAAGTACCTCCCACCCGATAGGTTTCGCCACGCGAACGTGAGCCAGGACGTGTCCTGTAAATGATCGAGCTGCGGTTCCGGTTTGATGCCGCCATGCCGCTCTACAATAAGTTGAAACCGGTCCGGATCGAGACCACAGGAGGTCGAAGTGTCTGTATCAGTGCTCTACATGTCGATGTCACTCGACGGGTACATCGCCGACCCCAACGACCGACTCGGTGGCGACGATGGCAACCGGCTGCACCATTGGTTCGTCATTCCGAACGGGGAGTTCTTCCGGCCCGGCCGGAGAATTGATAGACGAAATAAACGCGACCGGCGCGGTCCTCGTGGGTCGACGGACCGCCGAGATCGTCGATCACTGGGGCGGGGACCATCACTGTGTTCCGATCTTCGTGCCCAGTCACCGGCCGCCCGTCCGCCGCGAACTATCCGTTGGTGACGTACGTGACCGATGGAATCGCCAGCGCGATGGCACAGGCGAAGGCCGTCGCCGGGGACCGGAACGTGATGGTGCATGGTGCGTACACGGCGCAACGGGCGCTCGAGGCCGGTGTGCTGGACGAGTTGCAGATCCACCAGATCCCGGTGCTGTTGGGCCGTGGCCGACGGCTCTTCAAGCTGTTGCCGTCGCGCGTGAAGTTGGAGATCGTTCGGGTGATCGACACGCCGGAGGCCACGCACAACCGCTACCGCGTCCGCCGCTGAGCCGGTCGACCAGCGACCTCCTGGTTGTGGTTGGTCGAGGTGAGTCGACGGATCGGACGTGGGCTCGGACGCTCCCGCGGAGGACTGAGCACGAAGGTCCACCTCGCCGTGGACCGGCTCGACGGGATCCGCGTCGCCCGGCCCGGTCGTCCACGGTCCCGGCCGGAGATGGTGCTCGCGGACACTGCGTACTCGCATCCGTCAACCCGGCGTTGCGCGACCGCAAGATTCGCTTCGTCAGCCCGGAACGGGACGCCCACCCGCCTTCTCTACGCTGAACTCTACAAGCAGCGCAACGTCATCGAGCGCTGCTTCGATCGAGCTGCCTACTACGGCGCCGAACTCGCCACGCCTCATTCTCTGGCTCCGATGAATTACAGGACACACTCCAGGCCGTACGAGCGAAAGCCGACGAGCTGAAAGCGAGGGACTTATAAGCCCGAGCGCGCTGAAATGCTGACCAGCTATGTATAGATATCCCGCCTTCGGAAGACGAGCGCAGCGAGGAGCGCGAGCGCTATCGCCACGAGGGCTATGACGCCGAAGTGCGTCCAGTCTATGCCGTGCTCGATGGCCGAGCCGTAGTAGTAGAAGACGGAGAAGGGCCGCAGGTCTTCGAGGTCTTTGGAGGCCCTTCCGATTGTATCGAGCAGGTACATTCCGAAGAGCAGGAAGGCGGGGATGGCGATGGCGAGCCCCCTGCGATGGAACAATGCTGAGCAAAGCAGCGCGAGAGCACCGAACATCAGGCATAGCGGCCACATATTGAGAACCGCGTCGGCCACCTGCCGCAAGGAGAGCTCCACATCAACGAGCACGGCCGTGCCCCACGTTAGCAGGCCGACGACGGCACAGATCGCGAGCAGCGAGATGGCGGCGGCGAGGAAGTTGCCTATCACCAGTTGCCAGCGCGGCAGGGGGTTGCCGAGCAGGACATCTATGGTGCCGCGCTCCTCGGCCCCTGCTATGGCGCCAGCGAGCACCATTATCGGGAAGAAAGCGAGCGCCAGCGGCGCCAACCCGAAGACCTGCGAGTGCATGTAGTTTGCAGGGTCGCCAAGGTTGGTTATGCCGAAAGCCTTGAGCATCCCCTTCGGGTAGGCTTCCATAAGCTGGTTCAGCTGGTCCGCACTCCCCTCGATAGCCGTGAACGAGGCGACCAGCGCGGCGCTGTAGAGCCCGATCGCGGCCCCCCAGATGATCACACCCCTCGACTGCAACCTGACCGTGTGCGAGACGAGCGCGAAGAGCGTCCCCCGCGGGGTCTTCTTGGCCGCGTGCCGTCTCTTCTCGCCTCTCTCCGCAACCGCGCTCATCGTCCTTCTCCGTTCTCCCGCTCGTAGTAGGTCAGGAAGACCTCTTCGAGGCTGGGGCGCTCGTACTCCATGTTCACGAGGGTGTGGCGCGATGCGAGCTTGACCATCTCGTCGAGACCGTCGTAGAGGGTGAAGGAGACCTTCTTCCCATCACCCTTGAGATCCCTGACGCCGGAGATCGCCCCGAAGGGCTTGGGGTCGATGTCTTCTGCGAAGGTGAGGACGACATGCCTGAAGGACTTGTCTACGAGGGTCTCCGTCGTCTCGACCGCTGCGAGCTTCCCTCCGCGGATGATCCCGACCCTGTCGCACACCCGCTCGACCTCGGCGAGGTTGTGCGACGAGAAGAAGACGGTGCGCCCCTCGGCCCTGACCTCCTCGATGATGTCGAGGAACTCTTCCTGCACGAGCGGGTCGAGCCCGCCCGTAGGCTCGTCGAGCATCAAGAGCGGCGGACGGTGGAACATGGCCTGGACGAGCCCGATCTTCTGCTTGTTCCCGCGCGAGAGCCTCCTCATCGGACGGTGCAACTCGGCCCCGAGCCTCTCCGAGAGCTCGTACGCATACCCCAGATCCTTGACGCCGCGCAACCTGGCGAAGTACTTGAGCAGCCCCTCCCCCGTCATCCTGTCCTCGAGGGCGAACTCTCCCGGCAGGTTTCCGACCCTCGCCCTTATCTCAACGCCGTCTTTCCTGATGTCGAGGCCGAAGACCTCTCCACGCCCACCCGTCGGCCTCAAAAACCCGAGCAAAGTCCTCACCGTCGTGGTCTTGCCGGCCCCGTTGGGCCCGAGGAACCCGAAGACCTCGCCCTCCTCGACCGAGAGGTCAACATCCTCTATGCCCCGCGCTCTGCGCCCGTAGATCTTCGTAAGCTTCTCAGTGTCTATCGCCAGGCTCATCATCATTCCTTTAGCTCAAGCTAAATTATATATTAGCGTTACCTAAAAACGTTGTCAAGGGCTTTTGGATCTCCTTCGCGATTCTTTCTCCCACCGCTCCAGAACGGCGGGCATCTCCTCCTCCCAGTAGGCGTAGAAGTCGCGCATCTCC
>CADDZK010000091.1 GCA_902812425.1 Actinomycetota bacterium | reverse complement strand
CTGCCGCAACATCCTGGAGATCGCACTCCAGGCGGCGGACCACGCCGGTCACCCTCTTGAGATGATCGACTTCGGCGGCGGCTTCGGGGTCCCCTACTTCGAGAAGACGACGGAGTTCGACCTCGACGGCTTCGCCGCGGGCTTCCGCGAGCTGCTCGCTGGCTACCGCTCCGATCCGCGCCTCGAAGGGTGCCGCTTCCTCTTCGAGCTCGGGCGCTACCTCGTGGCAGACGCGGGCGTCTACGTGACGAAGGCCGTTGACGTTAAGGATACGAGGGGCAAGACCTTCGTCGTCACGGACGGCGGCATGAACCACCACCTCACCGCGACGGGGAACATGGGACAGGTCTTCCGCAAGGCCTACCCGCTCCTGAACCTGACCCGCATGAGCGGGGTGCCCGAGGAGGAGGGCGTCGCCGTGGCGGGGCCCTGCTGCACGCCGCTCGACCTGTTCGGCAACAACATACCCCTGGTCGCCCCCGAGGCCGGAGACCTCATCGGCGTCTTCTACAGCGGGGCCTATGGCTTCTCGGCCTCCAACCTGGGCTTCCTGAGCCACCCCACGCCCGCCGAGGTGTTACTCTGGCGGGGCGAGGCGCACCTCCTGCGTCCCGGCGGCAGGCCCGAGGACGTGCTCCATGGCCAGGAGGCGCTCTCAAAGGAGTCAGGCGTACCAGGCTAGCGCAGCCACCAAGGTACTAAAGCGGTTCGCATAATTAGCGAGCCCGCTGCGTGAGGTAGCCGCAATGCCAGAAGTAGCCGCGAGTGTCTTGCTCGCTGACTGCGCTCATTGCTCCAGCTGTGGCCTCGAAGAGGGACTCCAGGGTCCTGGCTTCCGCTCTCTTCAAGAGCACCTTCGCCTTAGAGTCAAGGGCAGTCAGTTACTAGCTGCCAGCACTTCAGCCAGTATTTGATCTTTTTCTTGCCTGCGGCCGACATCCCTTACAGCGCAAGGCCTGCGCTCTACTGCGGCGCGGTAAAGCTCAAAGAGAAGCCCCCAGGTAGCGCGGTGCTAAGACTTGTTACTTTCCACCAATGGGGTTCGGTCTAATCCGCTGATGGGATGTACGGACCATTATAGGTCCCGTCTACCTCCGCCACAGGCACCTCTGAGGTGGGAATCGTCTTTCCGCCTTCTTTCAGGGCCCCGTAGTCCGTCTTCCATTGATCCCTGTAGACGACCTTGCCGTTCTCTTTCCTCGTGTAGTAGGTGGTCCACTCGGAAGCGTCGTGATGCCTGTAGACCGGCTCTGAGGACATCGTCACTTCCACGTTGTCGGGAACACCGTAGACCTGGGCGTAGATGTAGTTGTCGTTCCCCACGTACTCCTGCAGGAGGATATAGCCGTCGGTGGTGTTCTTGAACTTCATGTCCAGTGCGCCGAACCACACCGTCGCGTCCATACCCGGTCTTATATAAGGGAGCTGCGTGTCGTGCGGGTGTCGCTCGACCACTTCGAGGCCGGCGTAGAGGGCCGCGTTGTACAACGTCGAGGTCACCTGGCACAGACCACCGCCGAGGGCCGTCTCCGTCTTGCTGTCGATGATGACGTGCGACTCCTTGTAGTCGAGACCTGAGACGGTGTCGTTCATCGAGAACACCTGTCCGGGGGCCAGGAACGTGCCGCTTATGGCGCGCGAGGCTATGCCGAGGTTGTCTATGCGTGCCTGGCTGTGGTCCGAGGTAGCAGTGTAGTTGGTCTTGTAGGTGCCGAGGAGCGTGGTCGGCTTCTTGGCCTCAAGCCCTGCGGTGGTGTACCTGGGCTTGGCGACGGTCGTCGACACGTGGTACTCGCGCTTGCCGTCGAAGATTCCGCCCTGTATGGCGTCGAGTAGCTTATCTGCCTGGACGCTCCGGCCCTCGTGGCTCGGCTTGACGATAACGTTGCCCTTGGAGTCGAAGTCGTAGCTGGCGTCTACGGGCTTTTCCGTGAGGTCGTTGTAGACCCCTGTGAGGACGCCGTCGAGGCGGTCGCGGTTGAGGCCGACGTCGATCTTGCCGTCCTGCTTGGTGACGTCCATGGCCGAGCCCACGTCGTCGGGCGAGATCGTCCAGCTCTTGCCGTTATCGGCGTTGATAGTGAGTTGCTCGGAGAGGGCCCCGCGGGCCTTCTTCGCCGCCGTCTCGGCCTCGGCGGTCGTGATCTTGGGGTCGAGCACGTCGCCCTTGAGGCTGGCCTTCCCGCTCATGCTGTCGATGGCGTTGTCCACGCTCGCCATGGTGGCCGCAGGATTCAGCTCGTAGCCGTCACGGGACTTCGCGACCTCGACCTCGGAGCCGTTGATGTTTACGTCGGCCCCCCTCGGGGGGTGGTTTACCTGGGTCGCGATCTGACGCACCTGTACCCTGGCCTTTGCAGGATCGTAGTCGATGTCGGGCGTTATCGTCGCCCCGCCGAAGGAGGCGCGCATGCGCTCGGAGAGGCGGTCGATGAGGTTTCCCTCCCGCCCCACGGCGTAGGCTTTATCCACGGTCTTGTTGATGTTGAAGCTCACGCCCATCTGAGCCGCGCTGCGGGTGAAGCGCTCCGGGCCGCTGAACTCGATCTCCTTGAGCGGACCCATGACCTGGTCCTTGACGATCTGGCGCGCCTCGGCCGGCGTCTTGCCGCCCAAAGAGACGTTACCGACCTCGACGCCGTGGTGTATCTTGCCCGAGTTCAGCCAGAAGTCGGCGGCCACCAGCACGGCGATGATGGCGCAGATGATGATGATCGGTCCCGCTATCCCCCGACGCCCGGTGCTCCGCTTGCCTGAGTCGAACGGGCTCAGGCTGGAAGGGCTGTAGGATACCCGCCCGCGCCTGTCTCTTTTTCTCTGGTCTTTGAGACTCAAATATCTACCTTCCGCGTGCGGCCTACCACGCGTCCGAACGACCGATTACCGGAGAGGCTCCCCCCTCTCGCTCTTAGCTGTCGACCTCTCGCCCTGGCCAGAACGAGCGTCGCCCGAAAAGCCTAACACGGCAAGGATGAGTACGCCACCTTTTATCAGAGGATGTAGCGATCTGGAGATTCTAGGAGGCCTGATCCGGGCCGGCTTCTTCCTCCGGTTCCTCCAGCATCACCGCCGGCGTCCCCAGGGTAGCACCCTGGCTCTGTATCAAGCGGCGCTCCGAGTCGTACGCCTGGACCATCATCGCGAGTTCGAGCCGGTCGCGCTCGACGGGGAGGGTGCCCGCCTCCTCCTGCCTCGCAAGCTCGGCACCATCGACGCCTAAAGCCTTCTCCAGCTCGCCGATCCTGCGCCGCATCTTGAGCCGGCCTCCGGGCGTCAGGCGCAGGTAGGTGTGCTCGTCAGGCCCTTGAAAGGGGTAGACCCAGGCGCTTCGCAACCAGTACTGAAGGATCGCGCTCCTGATCTCCTCTTTGTTCTTAAGCTCCATCAGGCTCTCCTCGGTTTGCCACGTAATTTACCGGCTCCCACCCTGAAACTCCACCGCTCCACCGGCGTACGATAAAGGTACCATGAACCCGATGCCAGAAGACCCGACGCTCGCGCCATGGAGGAGGCTCGCACAGACCCTCGATGGCTTCTTCACGGCCCGCGCACGCGGAATCCTCGCCTCCGACTTCGCCATCCTGAACACGGATGACAATGGGGTCGGACACCTGCGGGTTCACGGGCGCGAGGGCGCCGAACTCGAAGCCGGAGAGATCGAGGCCAGGATCGAACGCGCCTTCCCCAACCGCTACACGATGCTCTCGGAGGGCACAAGGATCCTCGCCTCGGCGGGCGCCACGCACGAGATAGAGTGCCTCGGCAGCCTCTACGAAGTGAGGCTGTCCCTCCTGCGCAACACCGCCGAGGCCGGCCCGTCCGGGGTAGGTGAAGGGTCGGCACGCATTCAAGGAGGCCTCACCAACCGGCGCTACGAGGCCTCCTTCGACGCAGGGGACGAGGGCTCGCTTCCCGTCGCCTTCTTCCTCCTCTACCGGATCGTCGCGCTCAGGCGCGAAGCCTACCGGGCGTAAGGGAGAGCAAAGTCTCCCTGCGCTCAAGCGCAGAACTTTCAACCCTCAGCAAAAGCGGAAGCCGGAGCCGGCTGACGGCGTGATCTGCTGAAGTTCAGACCCTCAGCGTATCGCTTCAGCGCAGACGTGGCGGTAGCGGAAGATCTTTGGGCGTTGCGTAGATGGTCACCGTCGAGCCCTTGGGGGCCAGCGTCCCTACGGCGGGGTCCGTGGCCCAGGTCACGCCGCGGGGGGCGAAACCGTCGTGGTATTCGTAGACGTACCTCACTTTGAAGCCGCTGTTGGTCAGGGCATCGGCAGCGTAGTAATCGTAGAAGGCTGTTACGTTGGGGACGGGGACCATCTCGGGCTGGGCCGGCGTGTTCGTCTCGCCGGGCTTCGTCTCCGTCGTGGAGGCGACCTCTTTACTGGCGGTATCGCCCGAAGGCTGATCACCCGAGGTGTCCTTCTGCGCGCTCTCGGGCGGCGCCGGGGGGTTCGTCTCGACGGGGTTCATGCGGCTCAGGGTGTCGGCGACGCCACCCACGGGCGGAACGCTGACGAGCCCCGAGGCGAGTGCCCCTCCGCCGCCCAGAAGGAGCACCAGGGCGACCACCGAGGCGAGCACGAGACCGCCACGAGTCTTGCGGCGCGTCGATTTCGGCGCCTCCGTCGTCCCCACGGACCTGGGCGGTGCCTCTATCTCTATGTCGTCGAGCATCGCGCTCGCAGAGAAATACCGGTCCCTGGGGTCCTTGGAGAGGGCCTTCATGATCACCGCCTCCATGCCGGGCGTGATCCTCTTGTTAAGGCGGCGCGGCGGCGTGGGGTCGTTGTGCATGTGCTGCCTGGCGAGGCTCCTGACGTCGCCCGAGAACGGCGGCCTCCCCGTCAGGCAGTGGTAGAGCAGGACGCCGACGGAGTAGACGTCGCTCCTCGGCGTTGCATCCTCTCCTCTGAGCTGCTCGGGGGACATGTAGCGGGCGCTGCCGATGATCTCACCGGGCTCGCCTACCTGGGCGTCGTCCTCCTCGACGATGCGGGCGATGCCGAAGTCGGCGACCTTGACGGTCCCATCCTGCGTGAGCAGGATGTTGGAGGGTTTGATGTCGCGGTGGATTATGCCCCGCCTGTGGGCGTAGGAGAGCGCGTGCAGGAGCTGCGTCGCCATCCTCCTTACGAACTGCTCGTTGAGGCGGCCGCCGCGACGACCGCTGAGGAGGTCCCCGATGTCCCTGCCGGAGACGCACTCGACCACGATAAAGGGCACCTCGCCGTCCTGGGAGATGTCGTAGACCTTCACGATGTTCTCGTGATCCAGGGAGGCCATCGCGCGGGCCTCCTGCCTGAAGCGCCGCCTGAAAGAGGGCACCTCGGCGTAGTGCTGGTGGAGGGTCTTCAGGGCTACGGTACGGCCGAGGATGTCGTCTTCCGCCCTGTAGACGACCGCCATCCCACCCGAACCAAGCGTGCTCTCTACCCTGTAACGTCCCGCGAGGACCGTTCCAACCGACGTTTCCAGCCTCTTACCACCTTCGACCGTAGGCACCCTCGAATGCAATAATTATATATGCCCGAAGACACTCCAGGTACACTGTCAGAGGGCGACCATGACGTTACCCAACATGATGGAGCGTGTCAAACGCGTGCGCCACATCTAGTGGTCCACCCTCACCGGAATGGGCCATAATATGCGGGTTTTGATACCTTTGGGAAGGGGAACATGAGGACGAACTTCGACGCCTATCTGCACTACGACGAGCTCACGCAGACCCTGCACGCGCTCGCCGAGGAGTACCCCGGACTTTGCAAGGTCGGGTCCATCGGCGAGAGCTACGGGGGGCGTGAGATCTGGCTCGCCGAGCTGACCAACGCCGGGACGGGACCCGCTGAAGAGAAACCTGCCTTCTGGGTCGACGGCAACACCCACGCTGGCGAGGTCACGGGCTCGATGGCCGCGCTCTACCTGATCGAACACCTCCTCGAAAACTACGGCACGGACGACCTGGCGACCCGGCTCCTCGACGAGCAGGCTTTCTACGTTCTCCCCCGCCTCTCCCCCGACGGCGCGGAGCGCTACCTGACGACGCCACATACTCTGCGGGCGACCATGAGGCCCTGGCCCGAACCGGAAGAGGAGCCCGGCCTCCATCCCGAGGACGTAGACGGCGACGGCAACATTCTCCAGATGCGCGTCGAGGACGAGAACGGGGAGTGGCGCGCCTCTGAGAAAGATGCGAGGCTCATGGTCCCCCGCGCCCCCGACGAGGCGGGGGCGACGTACTACAGGCTCTACAGGGAAGGGACCTTCAAGGACTACGACGGCTTCGAGCGGAAGATAGCGCGTCCCCTCTACGGCCTCGACATGAACCGCCAGTACCCCTACCACTGGCAGGACGAGGAGAGGGACGCCGGACCTTACCCGCTCTCTGAGCCCGAGTCGAGGGCGCAGGTGGACTTCTTCCTAGATCACAAGAACATCTTCGGCGTGCATACCTACCACACGTTCTGCGGCGCCATCCTGCGTCCCTACTCGAACAGGCCGGACGACGAGATGAGAGAACACGACCTCGCGGTCTACAAGGCGCTGGGCGAGAGGGGGACCCAGATCACGGGCTACCCCAACATCTCCGTCTACCACGACTTCACCTACGAGCCGAAGAAGTTCATAACCGGCGCCTTCGACGACTGGGCCTACGATTACTACGGCGTCTTCGCCTTCACCATCGAGTTCTGGTCGATGGCGCGTGCCGCGGGCGTTGAGGTGGAGGACTTCATCGAATTCTTCCGTGACCCGCCGGAGGAAGCTTCGCTGAAGATGCTCTCCTGGAACGACAGGGAGCTGGGCGGCGAGGGCTTCGTCCCCTGGAGACCCTTCGACCACCGCCAGCTCGGGCGCGTGGAGATCGGGGGCTGGAAGACCAAGTTCACGGCCCAGAACCCGCCACCGAAGTTCCTGGAGGCGGAGTGCGAGAAGCTGACCCGCTTCGCCCTCTCCCACGCCTCGACGGCCCCGCGCCTCAAGACCCGCCTCACGACCGAGGAGCTCTCGCCAGGGCTCCGTCGCCTGGAACTCGTCGTCGAGAACGCAGGATACCTGCCGACGAACGTAAGCACCGTAGCCGCAGAGAAGAAGCTCGCCAGGCCCGTCGAGGTCAGGATAGGGTTGCCGCAGGGCGCAAGCCTGGTATCAGGAGAACACGAAGTCGAGCTCGGGCACCTCGCGGGCCGCTCCGCGCTCGCCGGTAACAGGTGGAAGAGCCCGGCCTTCTTCGAGGGCCTGCCCTCGGACTACGCCCGCAGGACGGTCTGGGTAGTGCGGGGCGAGGGTCCCGTCGAGGTCGAGGTGCGCGGCGGCAGGGCCGGTACGGCGCATCTCAGGACAGAATAGGAACCAGTTCGTGCCCTCGTTCTTGCTGACAAGCTGAAATGCTGACGAGCGAAGGCCTAAAAGGCCTGAGCGTGCTGAAATGCTCTAGTTCACTTCCCTGACCCAGGCTGCGACCCAGCCCTCGTCGGACCTCACGTAGTCGCCTCTCCACGAGATGCCCTTCAGGCGGTCGAAGATCCTGACCGCTTCGGACGGGTCCTCGAGCCCTATCTCGACGCCCATAGCCTCGATCTCGCTCCTCGGGACCTGGACCGGTATGCTCTCGAACCTGTCCTTCAGGACCTCGCGCATCCTGATCTGCTGCTGCCTGTCGGGGGTCCGGTATCTGCCCTCTCTGATGGCCGACCTCCTCTTCGGATACGAGACAGTTTGCCTCTCCTCTGGAGACGAAACTGTCGTACAAAACACTACGTAAGATCTATGTTCGGTCGATCACCCCGGCAATTGGCGACGCCTTGAGTCTTCGTCCACGGCGTCCCGCTACTTTAGGAGGACTGATCTAGTACCCTTCGCACGGACCCCTCCGGGTTAGTGGATACGTGCAGCCGACCTAACTTCAGAGCGCCAGACCTTCGCTAGACCTTCTTCTTGCGCCTCCGGCCGCCCCTCAGCAGCGAGTAGCCTACAGGCACGACGAGCAGCGTCAGGAACGTCGATGTGGCGAGTCCTCCGACGACGGTTATGGCGAGGCTCGACGAGATGAGCCCGTTGCCGCCGCCCGAGAGCCCCAGAGCCAGCGGCAGGAGGGCGAAGACGGTGGCGAAGGCCGTCATCAGGATGGGCCTCAGGCGCGCCTGGCCGGCCGCCAGGATCGCCTCGTCCGAGGTCTCGTAGCGCTCTTGCGCCCTGATGGCGAAGTCGACGAGCAGGATCGCGTTGGAGACCACGATCCCTATGAGGAGCAGGATGCCAAGCAGCGAGGGCACTGAGATAGCCGTGTTAGTCAAATATAGAGCGCCGAAGGCACCGACCGTCGTGAGCGGCACGGCGAGCAGTATCACCATCGGGATGAGGAGCGAGCCGAAGAAGACGACCAGGATCAGGAAGACGAGCACGAGCGCCACGATTATCGAGAAGAAGAGGTTCCTGAAGCTCTCGTCTATGTCCTCGTTCTCGCCGCCGACCTGCGCCGTTACGTTGCCGGGCAGGTCGAGGTCTGCGATGGCCTTCTGGGCCTCCGTCGAGACGGTCTGGGTGTCCGCCGAGGTGATCTCACCGCTCACCGTGACGGCCCGCTCGCCGTCGGTGCGGCTGACCGCGGCGGGCGACTCTACCTCCCTGACCTCGGCCACGTCCCCGACGGTAGTCCCGGTCCCGACGGGCAGTCCCCTCACCTCACCGAGCGAATCCACGGAGCTCTCGGGCACGCCGACGACGACCGGCGTCTCCCCGATCGTGGTCACGGTGCTCCCGCCGAGCAGGGAGCCGAGCGAACCCGAGACCAGACCGGGCGAGAGCCCGGCCTTCGCCGCCTTCTCGGGATCCACTTTGATCTCCACCTCGGGGTTGCCGCCCGAGAGGTCGCTACGGACGTTGTTCACGCCGTCGAGCTTGCGGAACTCTCCGGAGACGAGGTCGGCGGCCCTGGCGAGATCTTCCTTGGAGCCACCCGTGAGGACGGCTTCGAGGCCGCCCTGCGGCGGGCCGTTCGAGAGGATCTGGACCTGAAAATCGTCCCCGTAGAGCTCGTCGCCCTTCGCGTCAACCCTCCCAAGCGTCCGCCTGACGTCCGCACCCTCCTTTACGTTGATGAAAGCCTGGGCTTTGTTGCCCGGACGCACCGGGGACTCGGGGTCGAGGGTATCCTCCCCGCCGATGGAGACCTGGTAGCTCTTTATATCCTCGTCCTTTTTCAGGAAGTCCTCGAAAGGGCGCAGCCTCTCGCTCGTCCGATCGAGGGCCGTGCCTGCGGGCAACTCGACGTCGGCGATCAGGAGCCGCTCCTCGCTCGGCGGGAAGAAGCTGACGGGGAGGAGCTGCACGAGCCCGAGTCCCCCTGCGAAGGCCAGGAGCGCGAGCAGCAACACCGCGAGCCTGTGCCTGAGGCTCCAGCGCAACATGGGCGTGTAGATCCTGACCAGAAGCCCCTCCGACTCACCACCCGAACGCCGCGCCGCCCGCACGAGGAGCAGGATGATCCCCAGAAGGAGCAAAGCCCCGACCACGGCGACGACCGCGAGGAAGACCGGGGAGCCGGGGCCTATCCCCGAGACGAACCCGTCAACGGCCCTGGCGAAGCTGGCAGGAAGCCCGGGCACGTCGTCGAGCAGACCGGCCTTCGAGGCGACCGCGAGCGCGAGCGCCGAGGCGAGCAAGAGAAGGAGAACACCGGCCACGAAGCGGGCGAGTGAGCCACCTCTCCTCATCTCGGCCCGCCGCATCCGCCTGTTCTCGGGGAGGCAGTGTGGCGCGTGGTCTCCCGTCCTGCGCTTGAGGAAGATGCTGACGAGCACGGGGATTACGGTGACGGCCACGACCAGGGAGGCGACCAGCGCGAGGGCTACGGTCAGCGAGAGTGGGACGAAGAACTTCGAGACGATGCCGCCGACGAGGGCGAGCGGGACGAAGACGGCGGTCGTCGTGAGCGTGGAGGAGGTGATCGCACTCGCAACTTCGGTGGTCCCCTTGAGGGCGGCCTCCTCGGGCTCGTAGCCGCGCTGCACGTAGCGGTAGGAGTTCTCGAGAACCACGATCGCATCGTCGACCACCCTGCCCACCGCGATCGTGAGCCCGGCGAGGGTGATGATGTTCAGCGTCAGGTTGTCTACCCACGAGAAGAGGAGGGCGGCGAGCACGGAGGTAGGCAACGAGACGGCCGTAACCAGGGTGGCGCGCATCGAGCGCAGGAAGGCGAAGATAACCAGTATCGCGAGCACGGCCCCGACGAGTGCCTCCTCGACGAGCCCGTTGACGGACTCCTCGACGTCCGTCGCAGAGTTGGCGACGACCACGACCTGATCCCGCCCTATCTCTTTACGCACGTCGTCGAGCACCTTCTCTACGTCAGCAGCGACCTCGACGGTGTTCGCGTCGCTCTCCTTGACGACGTTGAGACCGAGGCTCGGCTCCCCATTGGTGCGTGAGATCCCCGAGAGGTCAGAATCGACCTCCCTGACCTCGGCCACGTCCCCGAGCAATACCGGATCGGGCGCAGCAGAGGTACTCGCCGCGGCGATGCCGGCAGGAGGAGCGGATGCCGGGGCAGCGCTGGCAGCACCAGGCACTGCACCGCCCGGGGTCGCTGCGGCGGGCGGGACTCCGCCTGTCGCGCCGCCGGCCACCCCGACGGGCAGGTCTTCGAGGGCCTGAGGGCCACCGAGCTCGCTCGTGGTCCTGACGGGGGTCTCGCGCCCCTCTACGGAGACGCTTCCGACCGGCGCATCGACCTTCGCCCCTTTAAGGGCGCCTACCACGGCGTCGGTCGAGAGACCTTTCTCTTTCAGCTTCCCAGGGTCGAGAGCCACCTCGACACGCTTCTCGGCGCCCCCGATCACATCGACGCTCGCCACGCCGTCGACCTCCTCTATGGAGGAGACGACCTTGTCCTCGGCGTACTTCGTGAGGTCCGCGAGGTCCCTGTCCCTGGCTGCCAGAGAGAGCGTCAGGATGGGAAACTGCGAAGCAGACTGGCTCTTGATCTCGGGCTCATCGGCCTGCGAGGGAAGCTCTATACCGTCGAGCGCAGACTGGAGATCGCTCTCGGCCTCTTTGGTGTCGGCGTCGAGGTCGAACTCGACGACTACCACGGAGAACCCCTGCGCGGAGGTGGACCGGACCGACTGTATCCCAGGCACCCCGTTTATGGCGTCCTCGACCGACTGCGTGACCTGCTTGTCTACAAGATCCGGCCCCGCGCCAGCCACGGGGGTCGAGATGGTTATGACGGGGAAAGAGATGTCGGGTAAAAGCTCCTGGTTGAGGCGCGTCGTCGCGTAAGCCCCGCTCCCGATGAGCAGGATCGCAGCGAGGATGACGACCGACTTGTTCGCGAGACACCACCGGACGATCCCCTCCATCAGGCCCTCTCCCCCGGCACGTCGCTTGCATGTCCTGCGCCCCCGGGCATCTCTCTCCGATGACGCGCAATAACCGTAGGCGAAGGCGTCGTGCGACGCATCGTTCCACAGAAGGAACTTGCCTCGGACCGCAGAATGATTGCACCCTTCCCGTGAGGTCCGAGCCTCACCTATTCATCCTCGGCGGCGAAGCTCTCAGCCAGCAGCCTGAGGCCCTTGACGAAGGCCAGAGCCTCCCTGTCCGTCATCTTGCTCATGGCGTCCTCGAGCGGGCGTCTGCGGTCCTCGACGATGCGTCTGGCTACCTCGTGCATCCCGTCCACGTAGTCGACGAGGACGACCCGCCTATCCTCAGGGTCATTGTGCCTGTCGACCATCCCGTGCTCGGCCAGCTTGTCCACGAGCTGCGTCGCAGCCGGCGGCGAGACATCGAGCTCCTCGGCGAGCTGCCCCACGGAGTGCGGCCCGCGCGTCAGCGCGATCAAAACCTGAATGTGTCCCGGCGAGACCTGAACGTCGGTCGCCACCCCACGGCGCGAGATCTCACCCGTCTCCACAGGGCTGGGCCGCTCGACCAAGCGCATCAAAGTAGGGAGCAACATCAAGGTCTCGTCCACGAGCCGTTCCCTGTCCATAAGACCTCTCCTATAAATTTAAGCTGCTTATATAAACCGCTTAAATGCTATCCTAGTGGCGCGGTTTGTCAACACTGAATCTGGTTGGCGCTTTTTCGGTACGATCCGGGCGTCGAGAGTTTTCGAGGAGGCGGGATGAGGCTGAGGAAGGCGCTAGTTACGGGGGCTGTGATCGGGGGGCTCGCGCTCTACGGCGGCGAGACATCGAGCTCCTCGGCGAGCTGCCCCACGGAGTGCGGCCCGCGCGTCAGCGCGATCAAAACCTGAATGTGTCCCGGCGAGACCTGAACG
>CADDZK010000090.1 GCA_902812425.1 Actinomycetota bacterium | reverse complement strand
AGTGGAGCCGAGGGGATTCGAACCCCTGACCTCCGCCGTGCAAAGGCGGCGCTCTCCCAACTGAGCTACGACCCCGATCTAGCTCGGAGAAATGAGTTTACCGCAGTTGCTTGAAGAGGGCTAACAGGCTCGGACTACAGGCATGCCGATGGCGACGTTGTGGCGAGAGAGGATGGCCTGCGGCCTTGACAGAACGACTATGTGAGATATGAACAGAGTAGCCGGTGCCCACGCTTCTCCTTTCCCTTTCCCCATTACCCTTGAAAGGCGGGCACCGGCTTCCTGCGCACGAGCAGCTTACCATCTCGACCTACTCGCGCCTCCGTCTTTTCAGCAGTCTTAACCGAACCTTAACGCCGGACAAGATACCGCCGCCCTCACGGGCCCGACGTCATACCGGCCGATTGCGGGTCTCCCTTCAGGGCGCGACAGGCTGTACAATACTTCTGCCATGAGACAAGTGAACCGAGAGGTGGGATAGAGATGGCCCTCTACGAGTACAAGTGCGCGGAGTGTGAGGATCGCTTCGACCTCATGCGCCCGATGAGCGACGCGGACGACCCGGCGCAGTGTCCCGAGTGTGGTTCGACCGACTCGCGGCGTGTGATCTCCAATTTCGCCTCCATAACCCCAGGCGCCTCGGCCCTCTCGACGAACCCTGTGATGGACGCCCGCATGGCGCGCGGTGGCGGTGGTGGTTGCTGCGGCGGGGGCTGCGGCTGCCACTAGGGTGACCGAAGAGGCGCCCGAGGAATTCTCCGAAGGACTGCCCGAGCTCGCCCTCAAGGGCATAGAGGAGTTCAACAAGGGCGAGTTCTACGAGTGCCACGAGTACCTGGAGGAGGCCTGGATGCAGGAGCCCAGGCGCCTCCGCTTTCTCTATCAGGGGATCCTCCAGGTAGGCGTCGGCTTCTACCACCAGCAGAACGGCAACTGGCGCGGGGCCACAGGACTCCTGCGTAACGGTACCGCCCGTCTCAAGGAGTTCGAGCCCGAAACCATGGGTATAGACGTGGCGCGGCTCGTGCGCGAGAGCGAGCGTTGCCTCAGGGAGCTGGAAGAGCTCGGACGCGAGAGGGTCGCGGAGTTCGACCGCTCGAAGGTGCCAAAGGTAGAGTGGGCGAGATAGCGCCCCGGCCAGGGCATGCGTACAGCCAGTCTACATCGAGGATGGTCCGGCTCCGCGGTACCGGGAGAACGCCGGGTATCGTTGGTACACGGCGGCGACCGGACACCCCACGCGACTGCCTCGGCCCGAACGCGTTCGGGCCACTTGGTGAGGCCACATCCTCCCTGTACCCGCTAACTACCGAGAATTAGTGTAGACCTTCGAAAAATACGTATACGTACACCCTCCCCAGCTAAGGTTCGGCTAAGGCACGCCAGCTACGATAGTCGGTGAGAGCATCGAGTAGGAAAGAATTCTTCGGGCGGTTCTTTCCGTAACGCCTCTCGTAACGAATAGGAGACTCTTGCCCGGTATGGTGGATGCGTAGAGGAATACAAGAACGGGCCCAGGGGCCCGCTAGAGAGGAGCACGAAACGATGACGAGAGATGAGCTTGGAGGCCGAGCGCGCGGTGCGATGATACTCTTCGCGATTACCCTTCTTGCCGCTTCGGCGGCGGTTCTGGCGCTTTCGCCAGCCAGGCCAGCCAGGGCTGGTGCCTTCCCCGGAGCGAACGGCAGAATAGCGTTCGTGAGCAATCGGGATGGTGTCAATGATCAGATCTACACCATGAACCCCGACGGCACGGATCCCAAGAAGCTCACCAATATAACGACCATCTACTCGGGCAGTTATAACCCTTCCTACTCCGCCGACGGCACCAGGATCGCTTTCGATAGATACAACGAGATCTGGGTGATGAATGCCGATGGCACAGGCCAACGGCAGCTAACCAACAACTCCGTCCTCGACCAGGATCCGACCTTCTCGCCCAACGGCAGGAAAATTGCCTTCCTTACCCGCCGGGGAGTCGATGGCCCACCAGGACAGGACAACATCTGGGTGATGAACGCCGACGGCTCTAACCAGACCAGACTCACGAGTGGCACAGACGTCAATGACCCTACGTGGTCGCCGGATGGTACCAAGATCGCCTTCGTCAAAGGCGGGGAGCTCTGGGTAATTAACTCGGACGGCACGGGGCAGACCCAGTACACTACCAACGATACAGACTACAAGTACGCAGCCTCGGCTGTGGACCATCCTACCTGGTCGCCTGGCGGAAGCACGATCGAGTTTGCGGCTGTGGGCCGCAATGGCTGCACGTGCTGGGATTATTTCTCGATCGGTGTCGGTAATGCTATGAGTCCGACAAACCTCGGCTTGGCTGCCAGTTCCAGCGACAAGCATCTCGCCTTCTCTCCGGACGGTACCAGGATCGTCCTCCAGACCAACCGATCTGGCAACCAGGAGATCTACACCATGAATCCTGACGGATCGAGCCAGACGAATGTCACCAGCTACTCCACAGCCCAAGACAAGCAACCTGACTGGGGCGTCGCAGTCAGCCAGCAGAGCACTACTCTGAGCCTCTCGGCGAGGCCGCAGAGCATCTCCGCCGGCGAGAGTGCCATCCTCTCCGGCAAGCTCTCTACCGCGGGCGGCGAGGTCTACGCCGGCCAGGATGTGACCGTCGAGCAGAGGCCGAAGGGCGCGAGCAGCTTCAAAGTCTTAAAGACAATTCCTACGAACTTCCGCGGCAAGTACAAGCTGGCTGTCAAGCCTAGGAAGAGCACGACCTACCGGGCCGTCTACGACGGGAACACGGTGCTCGGGCTCGACCCTTCCACGAGCGCGGCGGCGGCGATCAAGGTGAGCTGAGAGCAACCTTCCCGTTTAGTACGGCAAGCAAGGTCGAGAGGCGTTACGCCTCCGGCCCTTTCTTCTCGCCCGACGATGCAGTGCTAGCCAGGAACGTAGGCGAAAGTGTCGGGGTTCGGACCTGTGCGGCCGTCCTCGCCCCTGTCGAGCGCGCTGATGGCGTCCATGTCGTCGGTGCCGAGTTCGAAGTCGAACAGCTCGAAGTTCTCCCTCATGCGCGAGGGCGTCACCGACTTGGGGAACACGATGTCGGAGCGCTGCAGGTGCCACCGCAGGACGACCTGCGCTTCCGTCTTGCCGATCTTCTCGGCTATCTGCGTGATGGTGGGGTCGTCGAGCACCCCGCCCTGCGCTATGGGCGACCACGCCTCGGTGGCGATGCCGTGCTCGCGGCCGTAGGCGCGTACTGCATCGTTGGTCAGGTAGGGGTGAACCTCGATCTGGTTCACCGCGGGCACCGTGTCGGTCTGTGAGGCCAGCCTTTCGAGGTGCTCGATCTGGAAGTTCGACACGCCGATCGAGCGTGTCCTGCCGTCGGCGTGGAACTCCTCCAGCGTCTTCCAGGTGGAGACGAAGTCGCCGCCGTAGAGCGTGGGAAGCGGCCAGTGGATGAGGAACAGATCCACGTAGTCGAAGCCGAGATCCGAGAGCGTCCTGTCGAACGCTTCGCGGGCTGCATCAGGCTCGTGAAACCCGTTATTGAGCTTGCTAGTGACGAAGACCTCGGAGCGGTCGAGCCCCGAGGCGTGTATAGCCTCGCCGACCTCCTTCTCGTTGCCGTACATCTCGGCGGTGTCGATGTGCCTGTAGCCGATCTCGAGCGCCTCGCTCACCGCCTCCGCCGTGTCCTCAGACTCTATCTGGAAGACCCCGAACCCGAGCTGCGGGATGCTATTGTCGTCGTTGAGAGTGATATTGGGAACTTCGCTCAAAGTTGGTCTACCCCTTCATCTATCGTGAGTGCAAGTCACAAAGAAAAGCTGAATACCCCTTTCCTTCGGTCGCCAAACCGCCGCCATCTGGATTCCGTACATCAAACGCATTACCCTGGCCGAGCCAGCACGATAGAATGGGTAGTCTCTCAGCGAGGATCGAGACGAAGCGGCAGAAGATCATCAAGACAGCGGCACTCGCCGGGGTGGTCGGGCCCCTCCTCTTCGGGAGCGTCCTCCTCGTACTAAGCGTGCTCGAGTACGACTTCATGCTCAGGATAGGCTGGCACCCCCTCGCCGATCCCGCAGGCGCCTGGCCGAGCGGGCTCGTCCTGGGGCCCTACGGATCTGTGCAGGTCGCCAACTTCGTAGTCTCGGGCCTGCTGCTCGCGCTCTTCGCGTACGGGCTCCACCTCGGGATGAGGGGCGGACGCGGCTCGACGCTCGGTCCGGCCCTGCTCCTAGTGGCAGGGTTAGCGATGGCGCTCATGGGCTTCGAAACCGACCCGATACGGAGGGTAGGACCCCGTAGCCTGCACGGCACGATCCACGACGCAGCCTTCGTGATCTTCGTCGTCACCTTTCTGGCAGCCCTCTTCTCGTTGTGGCGAAGATTCAACGAAGATCCCTGCTGGCAGAGCCACGCCCGCTACACCCTGGCCACAGGTATACTCGCGGTCTCTTTGCTCCTCCTGCCTGGTGTGGCCTACTATCTCTTCATCGCCACGCTGCTGGCCTGGATCGAGGTCAGCGCCATACGTCTCTGGCGTCTCTCCTGATTTGTGTCCGACCAAGTCTCCTTCGCTCCTGGTCTTGTGGATCGGGGAGCCCTACCCCATACTCCTGCTACGAGCGGTAATGGTGTGGAGGATCGGAGGTCATACAGTGGCACGACTTTATGCGGCAGGAGCAGACGCCGTGGCCATCATCGAAGACGGTGAGCCCAGGTTATCACTAGAGGGGTGGGGTGCCCGCTGCCTTGCGGTAGATCCCGCATCCCCAGACACCCTGTACGTCGGCACCACGGACGAGGGCCTCTTCAAGAGCGAGGACGGCGGAGCCGGCTGGCAGAGGCTCTCCGGGATCGAGCACCCCAGGGTCACCGCGGTCGCCGTCTCGCCGGCGGACGGGGCGATCTACGCTGGCACGGAGCCTTCCGCCCTCTTCGTCAGCCGCGACGGTGGCGCGTCCTGGCGGGAGCTAGAAGCGATGAGAGAGCTCCCTTCGGCCCCGACCTGGAGCTTTCCTCCCAGGCCCTGGACCTCCCATGTTCGGGCTATAGCGCTCTCGTACGCAGACCCTGACCTCGTCGCGGTCGGCATAGAGCTAGGGGGCGTGCTCAGGAGCACCGACGGCGGAGAGACCTGGCAGGACCAGAGACCGGGCGCCCAGCCTGACTGCCACAACCTGGCCGCCCACCCTGAGAGTGTGGATCTCGTGTACGAGGCCGGAGGAGGCGGGTTCGCCCGTAGCAGGGACTTCGGGGACAGCTGGGAGCCCGCAGACGACGGTATGGACCTGCACTACGTGTGGGGGCTGGCCGTGGACGCTGAGAACCCCTCGCTCGTCTATGCCTCGGCGACCTCGGGGCCGGGACGGGCACACGGCGGAGGTTTCTCGGGTGCGTCTATCTACCGCCGGGCAGGTAATAGCAGGTGGGAGCCCGTTCTAAAGGATCTCGCCTCCTTCCCCTACGCGCTCTGCCCGGACCCTGTGACATCTGGGGCGCTGTACGCAGGGTTCGGAGACGGCACGATCCTGCGCAGCGCAGATTCGGGGGAGAGATGGGAGGAGATCGCCCGCGTCCCGTCCAGGCTTCAGGCGCTCGCTGCCGTAGCCGCCTAGCGCCTGAAGCAGATATCTAGGCTTTTTAGTTACCCGAGGCGCGAGGTCTCGCGGAGCGCCTCGAGTGCTTCTGATGAGTCCATGCCGGCCGCTTGCAGCAGGTCCATGGCCGTCGACCGGATCTGGGCGACGAGCGCGCTGGTCTCCAGATCGTGGCTGCTCTGGAGCACGGACGTCGCCTCCTCCGCAGCCTCGAGAGCGAAGTGTCTGGCATCGTGAAGAGGATGGGCGGGCTGCTCGAGGTAGCCTGCGAGGGCCTCCACCGCGAGCGCGAGCCCCAGAATGGCCTCGGCGAGCTGACCGGGCGCAGTTCCCTTCTCACGCACCAGCGCCACGGCAGCACGAGCTAGGACCCGCGTGTCACGCACGGCCAGGTCTAGCTGTTCGGCCGCCGTGCTGTAGTGAGCCAGGTATCCGAGGTGACGCCTGCGCGGAGGTGAGAGGAGTGCGATCTGGTATCCACCCTCCAGCTCCTCCCGCAGCCGCGCGAGCCGCCCATCTATGCGCCGCGCCTCGGAGAGCGCGCCTTCGGCCAGCTCGAGGTCCCCGCCGATAAGGGCGGCGGCCGCGTCCCTGAGTGTTGTGGCGAGGTCCTCCAGCACTGGGCGCGCCGCCTGCCTGGCCCGCAGGCCGGGGTTGCTCGGGAACGTTGCGCTCACGGCCAGGGCCACGCCGCCGCCCACGAGTGCCTCCAGGAACCTATCCGGCGAAGACCCGTAGGTCGTGGGATCGAGCCCGGCCACGAGCACGGCGGAGACGCCGGCCTCCGTCACGAACATGATGCCGCCCCGGATCAAGAGCGCGGCGAACATCGCCAGGCCCACGATGACCCCGGTCTGCACAGGTCCCGTGCCTATGGCGAGCATGATCAGATCCGCAACGGCGAGCCCCACGGCGACCCCGAAGATCCACTCCGCAGCCCGCTTTAATGTCTGCCCGGCTACGGCGCCGACCGATATCACAGCCGCTATCGCGGCCACGAATGGACGCTCGTGCCCGAGTACCAGCGCCGCCGTGTACCAGGCCAGGGCCGCCGCGACCGCCGTCTGCGCAACAGGCCAGGCGCCGACCCGCAAGCGCCCCAGCGTCCGCTCAAAACTTCGATGAACCCCCGAGTATCCTTCCCGCTTGACAACGGCCAGTGCACCGGAGATAGCCATCACACCTCCCTTCAGACCTCGCTGATCACGACTATATGCGTGTAGCACACATAGACCAATCTAGCACTTCTCATGCGGCGCACAAGGGGTTTTACCGGGCTCTCGGGAGATGTTATTAAACTGTTTCGAAATCGTTATAGAACGCTGCCACGCTGGCGGCACCGACCTGTTCTTGCGGGGCCTGTGAACGGCAGCTCTTTTCGGACAGGGTACAGGTGTCGAACGGCTGCAGGGTAGCTAAGTAGCGACTTTTATCGAGTGGGCCTGCTGGACTCGAACCAGGGACCTCTTCTGTCTGGTTACTCGCCGGGCTTGTCTCGTTCGCTCGGGGGAGTCGGCAGGCCGATGCCAAAGTACAGCCCGGCCATGCGGATCAGGAAGCAGACCATCGCGGCGGCGATTGCTGCCGCCGCGCCGGGGTGGCCGAGCTCAGTAGCGGCGACCACGATGGCCGCCCCGATTAGAGCGGGGACGGCGTACAGCTGCTGGCGGAACACGGTCGGGACCTCGCGCATCAGGACGTCGCGCAGCATACCGCCGCCGGTCGCGGTTATCACGCCGAGCAGCACTGCCTGTGCCGGTCCCACGTGAAACTCGAGGGCCTTCGTCGCCCCGGTTACGCAGAACAGGGAGAGGCCCGCAGCGTCGAATACGTTCAACGGACGGTACAACCGCTCCAGCGTGGGACCGGTGAAGAACGCGACTAGGCCGGCGGCTGCTACCGTCACGAGATAGCGCCAGTCACTGAAGGTGGCCGGGGGCAGCGCCCCCAGGAGTATGTCGCGTATAATCCCGCCGACGAGCCCGACGCATCCGGCCAGGACGACGACGCCGTACAGGTCCAGCCGGGCGCGCACCGCCGCGAGACCCCCGGACAGGCCGAAGGTGAAGGTTCCGGCCAGATCCAAAACTAGCATCAGCATCGACTCGTGGGGTTCCGGCATGGTGGTTATGGTAGCGCAAGAGTCGGGGTATATAAGGCTATGTACGACCGTGCCTCTGTCGGAGAGAAAGGAACATGCTCATGGCCGCATCCGACCGTTCCGACCCCGTTCTCGGCAGCCTCGACGGTATCGTCTCGGACCTTGAAGGCTTCTACAAAGATATCCACGCCCATCCGGAGCTCTCAATGCAAGAGGAGCGCACCTCCGCCAAGGCGGCGGAGCGGCTGGAGGCGGCCGGCTTCGAGGTAACGAGAGGCGTAGGGAAGACCGGGGTGGTGGGGCTACTCCAAAACGGCGAGGGGCCGACCGTGATGCTGCGCGCCGACATGGACGCCCTGCCCGTCAAAGAGGACACGGGGTTGCCCTACGCCAGCGAGGCGACCGCCACCGATCGTGAGGGCAACGAGGTGCCGGTAATGCATGCTTGCGGCCACGACATGCACACCGCGTGCCTGGCGGGGGTGGCGGCTCTCCTCGCGCGGGCTACCGACGCTTGGAGCGGCACGCTCATGGCCGTCTTCCAGCCCGCCGAGGAGACCGCCGAGGGCGCGCAGGCCATGATCGATGACGGGCTCTTCGACCGCTTCCCCAAGCCCGAAGTCGTGCTCGGCCAGCATGTCATGCCGCCTCCGGCAGGCACCATAAGTTACCGGGCCGGCACTACCCAAGCCGCCTCCGACAGTCTGCAGATACGCATGTTCGGCCGTGGTGCGCACGGCTCGATGCCCGAGTCCAGCATCGATCCGGTCATCATGGCTGCCGCGACGGTGATGCGCTTGCAGACCATCGTTTCCCGCGAGATCCGTGCTACTGAGGCCGCGGTCGTCACGGTGGGCGTGCTACAGGCCGGCACCAAGGAGAACGTTATCCCCGATGAGGCCATCATCAAGATGAACGTGCGCACCTTCGACGAGGAGGTGCGCAAGAAAGTGCTAGGTGCGATCGAGCGGATCGTGAACGCCGAGGCTGATGCCTCGGATGCTCCCAGGCGGCCGGAGATTACCCCCATAGACCGCTACCCGCTAACCGTCAACGACCCCGACGCCACGGGGCGGGTCGCCGAAGCCTTCAGCTCCTACTTCGGGCACGACCGCGTCGAGGGTCTCTCCGCGCCGGTCTCTGCCAGCGAGGACTTCGGCTCGTTCGGAACCGAGTGGCACACACCGTCGGTATTCTGGTACATCGGCGGCACCGACCCGGTCGCCTACGACAGGGCCAAGCAGGCCGGACGGGTCTCCCAGGACATTCCGACCAACCACTCGCCGAACTTCGCCCCGGTCATCCACCCGACGCTCGAGACCGGCGTCGGGGCCATGGTCGTCGCCGCGCGCGCCTGGTTGTCGTCGTAACTCGCGTCGCCGCGAGAGACTGGGTGCTGGCCCGCGCGCCGTAGGTCGTCGACGCTCGCGCCGGTCCGAAAACCGTGATCTCGAGGGAGTGACCTCCCCGCCACGCCGATCCGTCTACGCTACAACCATGCTTCCCACCGTCCGGTGTCGGGAGGCGACACCAGCATCTACCATGTCTTCAGAAGCCTGTTTCTCACCGCGCTCCTCCGATCTATCTCCTCCCGGCCCCTCTTCAGGCCCGATGCGCTCCGATCAGTCGGTGTACTCGTAGAAGCCGCGCCCGCTCTTGACGCCGAGACGGCCCTGATCGATGTACTCGTGCAGCAGTTTGCGTGGGCCCTCCGGGATGCCGTCGCGCACGGCGGCGTAGTGCTCTTCGATGGCAAGCACGACGTCGAGGCCAACGCGATCCATGAGGCGAAACGGCGGGATGCCGGCGCGGGTGAAGATCTGCCACATGGCGTCGACGTCTTCGGGAGGCGCGACGCCTTCCTCGACGACCATCAGGCACTCGCGTTTGATCGCGGCCCAGATGCGGTTGAAGATGAACCCGTCGCTCTCGCGGCGCACGCGGAAGGGCACCAGCCCGTACTGAGGGATCTTCTCTATGAGCGCGTCGATGACCCCCTCGTCGGTCTCGCCGCACGACATGAGCTCGACTGAGTTGAGCTCCGGCGGCTGCTGGTAGTGGGTGTTGAGCACCCGCTCGGGGTGCTCAACCTTGACGATCATCTGGCTGGTGGGGATCGACGACGAGTTGCTGCACAGGATCGCGTCGGGCTCGGCCATCCGGTCCAGGTCGCCGAAGACCTCGGTCTTGATGTCGATCCTCTCGGGCACCGCCTCGATGACCATCCAGGCGCCGGCGACGGCCTCCTGCGGGTCGTCACAGATCTCGACCCGCCCGCGCCGGGCGGGGTGTAGTCCGAGCGTCTGCTGCGTCTCGGCGGCGTGCTCTTCGACGTAGTCGCGGGCCGCCTCGCGCTGCTGTGCCGCGAGGTCGAAGATGCGCACGTCGCTGCCGCCGCCCGCGTACACTGCGGCGATCCGGCGGCCGAGCGTGCCCGCGCCGTCGATGACCACCGGGCGCTCGTCTACATCAGCCGGAAGGGTGTAGGGCATGCTCGCTCCTCCTTTTCGAGTCGCCGGTTCTGAACATCGCCCGTGAGCTGGATACGGGTCTCCGCTGCACGGTCGGTAAGGAGGCACTCCTCGTGTTCCCCGGCAGCCGGTAGTCATTTGGGGAGTGCAACCGCCTACTCCTATACATCCAGGCTCGCCATCTTCTCGGCCGCCCCCTTTCCTTCGCTTCGTGTTAATAACGTAGTGTACGTCGCCGCGTGTAGCGGGGTCGGTCCTTCGTCCCCCTCCCCGCCGTTCCGAAAACGGCCACTATCGCCGACCTGCCACTTGCACCGCTCTTTCCCGAGTGCTGTGGCTATCCCCCACGTACTCGGGCTACTAGCAGCCTCTCGGTATCCGATACAGGGAATAGGGCGTTCGATTCGGACATACCGGAGTAAAGCAGGAGGGCCGGGTCCGCCGACTCGTCGCCGCTCGCGAGCGGTGGCGACGAAACCTAGCCCTTCTGCCAACCAGGTTACGGCAGTGCGCGTGAAAGCCCTGGCAGCGAGTCTTGCGGCGGGATCGGAAGCATGCTGCAAGGCACCCTTGAGCCCGAGACGTCGGAACGAAGCCCAAAGGCGCGTGCTAATGACACGGCGTTCTGCGGACCGCTGGGCTGGGCGGAAGAGTAGGGCCGCACTAGGTTTTCCACGCGTTGCTGCACAATGGCCCCGGAGCCTATCCGGGGCCATATCCCGCGTCCGCGTTCTGGCTGCGAATCGACCGGTTTTTCGAGTGGGCCTGCCTGGACTCGAACCAGGGACCTCTTCCTTATCAGAGAAGCGCTCTAACCGGCTGAGCTACAGGCCCTAAGTGATCGGTGCAACAGATGGGCACCGCCGGAATAATGTACAACACGCTCAGGCTACTGACAACCCGATTGAACACAGCACAGGCGGGAAGTAAAATCGGCTCGTATAAGACAATCCCCGCGACGGTCGCGGAGTGAGAGGAGCATATAGCCAGTGAGCGCCGACGGCTTCACCAAGATGTCCATCTACGGCATGAACATGGACCTCTTTTCCTCCAGCCCCATAGTCATCCTCAAGGTCGAAGACGAGAACCGCTATTTGCCGATCTGGATCGGCCAGGCGGAGGCCCGCTCCATCCTGTTCAAGCTTCAGAACCAGGAGTTTGTCAGGCCGCTGACGCACGACCTCGCCCTGAGCCTCGTCAACGAGCTCGGCGGCTCGATGGAGAGGATCACGGTGACCGAGCTCAGGGACTCGACGTTCTTCGCCACCATAAGGCTCGAGATAGATGGCAAGACCATCGAGGTCGACTCGAGGCCATCGGACGCCATAGCCCTCGCCATCCGCTCTGGGGCCGAGATCTTCGCCTCCGACGAGGTTATAGAGGAGGCTGGCGTCGTCTTCGAGGAGGCGATGGAGGATACCCCGGAAGAAGAGGTCGTGGACAAGTTCAAGGACTGGATGAACCAGGTCTCCCCGGAAGACTTCAAGTAGGGAGCGCTGTACTCCTAATCCCTTGAGCGGCCGAAGATCCCTCTGCTTCGCTCTTCCTCGGCTTTCTTCGCCCGCTCGGCGGCCCTGCTTACGGCGATGGTCGCGAAGATCACGACGAGGGTTATGAGGACCGCGTAGACGAACTGCCCTGCCAGCTTGCCCCCGGCCTCGCCGAAGAGCTTGTTGAAGAGGTTCTGGATGGCCGTGTTCCAGGCGAGGGCCGCGACGAGCCCCAGGGCCGTCGTTATTAGTTGCGCGAACTTGTCCAGAACCTCACTGGTCAACGGCATCTCCTTCCAGTCGCTCGCCATGTTCTTGTACCCCGTCTGAGTCTCCATCGGAGCGGTACTCGGGGTACGTCCGCAGGAACTCCTCGACCGAGTCGACATCCCATCCCACGATGACCTGCATCTCGTCCCCGTCGAAGCGCGCCCGGATCCTGGCCTCCCTCCTAACGCTGCGCCTGACGTACGCCCACGATGTCTCGCCGGGCCTGCGCTCAAGCCGCTCGGTGTAGACGAACCGGCCCGTACTCCGGTCCCTTACCATCAACAGGTCCAACCTCAGCCCTCCGGGAGCCCCACCAGACGCTCCAATAGCCCAGCCTCTTCCCACGGCCACCGGCCTTCTTCCTCCGTAGCCCCGAACGGCGGCGCGCTCGCCCACATATTACC
>CADDZK010000089.1 GCA_902812425.1 Actinomycetota bacterium | reverse complement strand
GCCCCAGGATGCGACGAGCCGACATCGAGGTGCCAAACAGCCGCGTCGATGTGAACTCTTGGCGGCTATAAGCCTGTTATCCCCGGAGTACCTTTTATCCGTTGAGCGACGGCACTTCCACTCGTTACCGCCGGATCACTAACCCCGACTTTCGTCCCTGCTCGACGTGTCCGTCTCGCAGTCAAGCTCCCTTATGCGTTTACACTCTGCGCACGATTTCCGACCGTGCTGAGGGAACCTTTGGGCGCCTCCGTTACCATTTGGGAGGCGACCGCCCCAGTCAAACTACCCGCCTGACACTGTTCCCCACCCGGATCACGGCGCGGGGTTAGAACACCAACACACCCAGGGAGGTATCTCAAGGACGGCTCCACCGAGACTGGCGTCCCGGCTTCACAGCCTCCCTCCTATCCTGCACAAGGTGTGTCAGCATCCAATGCCAGGGTATAGTAAAGGTTCACGGGGTCTTTCCGTCTTTCCGCGGGTACTCGGCATCTTCACCGAGACTACAATTTCACCGAGCCTATGGTCGAGACAGCGCCCAGATCGTTACGCCTTTCGTGCAGGTCGGAACTTACCCGACAAGGAATTTCGCTACCTTAGGACCGTTATAGTTACGGCCGCCATTGACCAGCGCTTCGGTCGCCAGCTTCGCAAGGCCCCGAAGGGCCAGGCTAACCGGCTTCCTTAACGTTCTGGCATTGGGCAGGCGTCAGCCCCTATACATCGTCTTTTCGACTTAGCAGAGACCTGTGTTTTTGGTAAACAGTCGCCTGGGCCTATTCTCTGCGGCTCCGAACAGCTTGGGGCGAAAAGCCCTACACCGTCCAGAGCTCCCCTTCTCCCGAAGTTACGGGGACAATTTGCCGAGTTCCTTAACCATAGTTCGCTCGATCGCCTTAGTGTTCTCCACTCGCCCACCTGTGTCGGTTTTGGTACGGGCACGTACGCAACTCGCTTAGAAGCTTTTCCTGGAAGCATGGGTTCGGCCACTACGCCCGAAAAGGGCTCGGCTCACTCCTCAGCCTTTTAGCGGGGCCCGGATTTTCCTGGTCCCCGGCCTACGAGCAAGCCCGTGGTCTACCAGCGCCACGGTTGGCTTACCCTTCTCCGTCCCTCCATCGCTGATAACGCTACGTTCGTGGTGCAGGAATATCAACCTGCTGTCCATCGCCTACGACTTTCGTCCTCGGCTTAGGTCCCGACTGACCCTGGGAAGATTAGCTTTACCCAGGAACCCTTGGGCTTTCGGCGGACAGGTTTCTCGCCTGTCTCTCGTTACTCATGCCAGCATTCTCTCTCCTGATCCGTCCACGGCTTAAGGCATTAGCCAAGGCTTACGCCGCCGCTTCGCTCGTTACAGGATGCTCCCCTACCACTCTAGAACTAGTCTAAAGTCCGTGGCTTCGGTAAACGACTTCAAGGCCCGAGAATTTTCGGCGCAACACCACTTGACCAGTGAGCTATTACGCACTCTTTAAATGATGGCTGCTTCTAAGCCAACATCCTGGTTGTCTGTGCAGCGCCACATCCTTTAAACCACTTAGCCGTTATTTAGGGACCTTAGCCGACGGTCTGGGTTGTTTCCCTCTCGGAAATGAAGTTTATCCCCCACTCCCTGACTCCGGCGCTCTCACGTCTACGGTCTTCGGAGTTTGTCTGAGGTTGGTAACCTTGTGGGGCCCCGCGCCCAAACAGTGCTCTACACCCGCGACGAAACGCGCCAGGCTATACCTAAATATATTTCGGGGAGAACCAGATATCGCCGGGTTTGATTAGCCTTTCACTCCTATCCACAGCTCATCCGCCCGGTTTTCAACCCAGGTCGGTTCGGCCCTCCACGAGGTCTTACCCCCGCTTCAGCCTGGCCATGGATAGCTCACCCGGTTTCGGGTCTGCGGCATCTGACTGATGGGTCGCCCTATTAAGACTCGCTTTCGCTTCGGCTCGCTATGTGCTTAACCTCGCCAGACACCAGCAACTCGCTGGCCCGTTATGCAAAAAGTACGCCGTCACGGATCTTAAAAAGATCCGCTCCGACCGCTTGTAAGCGTATGGTTTCAGGTACTATTTCACTCCCCTTGCGGGGTACTTTTCACCTTTCCCTCACGGTACTGGTTCGCTATCGGTCACCGTTAGTATTTAGCCTTGCGGGGTGGTCCCCGCGGATTCGATCCGGGTTTCACGTGTCCGGATCTACTCAGGTGCCAAACCTGGAGTCGCTCGAGTTTCGTCTACGGGGCTATTACCCTCTACGGCTGGGCTTTCCTGCGCCATTCGACTACCCGCGCGATTTGTAACTCCAGGGCCGCCCTGCGGGACGACCGTGTTGGTCCTACTACCCCGA
Organism: Actinomycetota bacterium; assembly: GCA_902812425.1. Taxonomy (GTDB): domain Bacteria; phylum Actinomycetota; class Rubrobacteria; order Rubrobacterales; family Rubrobacteraceae; genus Rubrobacter_D. The sequence continues at coordinate 9,982 of CADDZK010000089.1, read as the reverse complement.
ATACGCAACGCCCGCAGGCTTTCACGTAGTTCGGTTTGGGCTATCTCCCCTTTCGCTCGCCACTACTCAGGGAATCGAGACTTTCTTTCTTTTCCTCCGGGTACTCAGATGTGTCATTTCCCCGGGTTCCCTCCTCGCACCCTATGTGTTCAGGTGCGGGTGACACGGCATGACCCGTGCCGGGTTTCCCCATTCGGAGATCCGTGCATCAACGCCAGCTTGCGGCTCCACACGGCTTATCGCAGCTTGCCACGTCCTTCATCGGCTTCCGGTGCCAAGGCATCCGCCATACGCCCTTAGTATCTTGATGGTACATTGGATCGCGCTATGCAGTTTTCAAAGAGCAGGCGCCACGCTCTCGCGGACGCAAAGCTTCGCTCGCTCCAGAGCCTGTAAGGCCCTGAAAACTGAACAGCAGCTACTCGAAGTAGATAGAAAACCCACCGCCTTATTAGACCGGTCGAAATATCCTAGAGCGGTACGCCAGCACGGCGAGCTTAGGCTCAAGCCGCTATATAGCCGGCGTCCGGTCGGTCGGGCATTGCTGCCCTACCTGCTCCCTAGAAAGGAGGTGATCCAGCCGCACCTTCAGGTACGGCTACCTTGTTACGACTTCACCCCAATCGCAAGCCCTACCTTCGCAGACCGCCTCCCACAAGGGGTTAGCTGCGCCTGCTTCGGGTATTGCCTACTTTCGTGGTGTGACGGGCGGTGTGTACAAGGCCCGGGAACGTATTCACCGCGGCATGCTGATCCGCGATTACTAGCAACTCCGCCTTCACGCAGTCGAGTTGCAGACTGCGATCCGAACTTAGACTGACTTTGATGGGATTCGCTCCACCTCGCGGTCTTGCAACCCTTTGTATCAGCCATTGTAGCACGTTTCTAGCCCTGGACGTAAGAGCCATGATGACTTGACCTCATCCCCACCTTCCTCCGGTTTGTCACCGGCAGTCTGGTGTGAGTCCCCAACTTAATGATGGCAACACACCACGGGGGTTGCGCTCGTTGCGGGACTTAACCCAACATCTCACGACACGAGCTGACGACAGCCATGCAGCATCTGTGGTGCACCCTCGAAGGTCACACGTTTCCGTGCGCTTGCAGCACCATGTCAAGTCCAGGTAAGGTTCTTCGCGTTGCATCGAATTAAAGAACATGCTCCGCTGCTTGTGCGGGCCCCCGTCAATTCTTTTGAGTTTTAGCCTTGCGGCCGTACTCCCCAGGCGGGACACTTAACGCGTTGGCTGCGGCACAGAGGGATTCGACTCCCCCCACACCTAGTGTCCATCGTTTACGGCTAGGACTACCAGGGTATCTAATCCTGTTCGCTCCCCTAGCTTTCGCGTCTCAGCGTCAGGAATGGCCCAGCGAGCCGCCTTCGCTACTGGTGTTCCTCCCGATATCTGCGCATTTCACCGCTACACCGGGAATTCCACTCGCCTCTACCATCCTCTAGCCCGGCAGTATCCATCGCACGCCCGAGGTTGAGCCTCAGGATTTCACGACAGACTTACCGAACCGCCTACACGCTCTTTACGCCCAATAATTCCGGACAACGCTCGCCCCCTACGTATTACCGCGGCTGCTGGCACGTAGTTAGCCGGGGCTTCCTCGAAAGGTACCGTCAGGCTAGGGGCTATTAACCCTTCGCCCTTCGTCCCTATCAACAGGGCTTTACGACCCGAAGGCCTTCATCGCCCACACGGTGTTGCTGGGTCAGGCTTTCGCCCATTGCCCAAGATTCCTGGCTGCTGCCTCCCGTAGGAGTCTGGGCCGTGTCTCAGTCCCAGTGTGGCTGATCATCCTCTCAGACCAGCTATCCATCGTCGCCTTGGTGGGCCGTTACCCCACCAACTAGCTAATGGACCGCGGGCCCATCCCTCGCCGGATGGCCGAAGCTACCTTTCCTCCGTGGTCCATGCGGACCTCGGAGCGTACGGGGTATTAGCCGGAGTTTCCTCCGGTTGTCCCCCTGCGAGGGGCAGGTTGCCCACGTGTTACTCACCCGTTCGCCACTTTACTCACCCCGAAGGGCTTTCTCGTTCGACTTGCATGCCTAAAGCACACCGTCAGCGTTCGTCCTGAGCCAAGATCAAACTCTCCGAACTATACCGATGGTGCTAAAGCACCAATTAGGCAATGGTTGGTGCGGGCGCTACCCGCTCGGCGATCCGCAATTACACTCCCGGACCGCAGAGAGTCAGTCTCGGCGGTTTTAGACGGGTTCTCTACCCAATCTTTCACTGCTATTCAGTTCTCAAGGCCTCAAGCCCCTGCCTCTCGGCGGAGCCGACGGAGACTACCTTCTGGCGACTAAAACGCCCACCTTTCGGCGGGCCAGGTAAACGCTCCCAATCTGTCGGGAGTCCTACCCTAGGTGCCGCTCTCGATTTTCAAGTAGTTCCCCGTCATCAGCTAGAGAAGTATAGCACCGCACCCCAAGGTGTCAAACTCTTTTGGGAGAGTATTTTCGGGCCTTTCTTCTCCGCTGTGCCGCGCGTCTTTTGGCGCCTCTCGGCGACCTCCGGTCGCTCGACCGCGAGGATTATAGTCCGCCGAACGGCGGCGTCAAGTGGACCTCTTCAGAGGAGGTAGTAGACCGCTTCACCGGCTGACTTCGAGGCGGGCGTAGCGGCGCTTGCCGACCTGGAGGACCGAACCGTCGAGGTCTTCGGTAGGGAGCGAGAGCCTCTCGTCGCTGACGACCTCGCCGTCGAGGCGGACGGCTCCGCCCTTTATAAAGCGGCGGGCCTCTCCGTTGGTACTGGCGAAGCCGGCGAGGCTGATGAGGTCGACGATCCAGATCTGATCTTCTCCCGGAAGCTCGACGACGGGCGCGTCTTCGGGGACGCCACGGCGTACGACGGTGTCGAAGGTCCTCTCGGCGTCTGAGACCGCAGCTTCTCCGTGGAACGTGCTCACGAGCGAGCGGGCGAGCTCTCGTTTCTGCTCTACGGGCTCTCCTTCTGGCATCGTCCTGTCGAGCAGAAGCGTGTAGTAGTCGGGCATCAGGTGGTCGGGGATGCTCATCGTCTTGCCGAACATCTCGCCCGGCGGGTCCGTGACGCCGATATAGTTGCCCACCGATTTGCTCATCTTTATGGAGCCGTCCGTTCCGACGAGGAGCGGGGTCGTTACGACGCACTGCGGGCTCTTCCCGTAGTACTCCATCACCTGGCGGCCCATGAGCAGGTTGTAGAGCTGGTCGGTGCCGCCGAGCTCGACGTCGGCGTCTACGGCGACGGAGTCGTAGGCCTGCATCAAGGGGTAGAGAAGCTCGGTGAGGGTGATCGGGTCGCCCGCCGCGTAGCGCTTGCTGAAGTCGTCGCGCTCGAGGATGCGGGCCACGGTCGTTGCGCGGGTCAGCACTATCAGGTCCTCCATCGTGAGCGGCGCGAGCCACTCCGAGTTATGGCGCACCTCGGTCCTGTCGCGGTCGAGGATCACGTAGGCCTGTTCGAGGTAGGTACGCGTGTTCTCCTCTATCTGCTCGGGAGAGAGGATCGGGCGCGTCTTGGAGCGCCCGGAAGGGTCGCCCACGCGCGCCGTGTAGTCGCCTATGACGAGCACAGCCGTGTGTCCGAGGTCCTGGAAGGCACGCAGCTCATTAAGAACGACGGCGAAGCCGAGGTGGATGTCGGGGGCCGTGGGGTCTATCCCGAGCTTCACCCTCAAGGTCTCGCCGCCCGCGAGGCGGCGGTCGAGCTCCTCGCGTGGGATCACATCCACGGCGTTGCGGTAGACGGATAGAGGTTCTGGATCAGCCTTCATTTAACGGATCGCAACCTTCTCGAAATATGAATGTAACCTGCGTCGGCGTAGTGTAGTATACCGGCTCGATGGCCCGCACCTACCAGAGGAGAACGAGTCGGGGCAAAGGCCGGCGACCGGAGGTCCGACGGCCGGTCCGTCTGCCGGAGCATCGCAAGAAGCGGGCGTCTTCTCGCAAGGGTCCGGCCTCGAGGATTCTGCGTGGCGTTGGCATCTTCTTCCTGTGCGTGCTGGTCGCGGGCGTAGCGTTCGCGGCCGGCGGGTACCTGGGGTTGGTCAAGAGCGTAGCGAAGCTCGACAAGCCGCGGGCCATAGAGACCCATCCCACCTACATATACTCGGCCCCGCTCGGGGGCAACGACGACTCGCGGCGGGTGATAGGGACGATATTCGAGGGCCAGAACCGCAAGACGGCCTCGCTCTCCCAGATGCCGCCGCAGCTCTTGAACGCGGTAGTCGCCAAGGAGGACGAGCGCTTCAGGGAGCACGGCGGGGTCGACCTCTGGGGGATCATGCGCGCCCTATGGGTCGACATCAGGGCCGGCGAGGCCGTCGAGGGTGCGAGCACCATCACCCAGCAGTACGTCAGGAACGCCTACCTCTCGCAGGACCGTTCTATCACCAGGAAGATCAAAGAGGCCCTCATCGCCATAGAGGTGGAGCGCAGGGAACCCTCGAAGGACCAGATCATCGCCGACTACCTGAACACCGTCTACTTCGGCAACAACGCTTATGGTGTTGAGGCGGCGGCGGAGACCTACTTCAACAAGTCGGTAGAGGACCTGAGCATCCCAGAGTCGGCGACCCTGGTCGGGCTTCTGTGGTCGCCATCGACCCTCGGAGAGGACCGCGAAGGGGCCATGTATCAGAGGGACCTGGTGCTCAGGAAGATGTTCGATACGGGATACATCACCAGCCAGGACTACAACGCGGCCCTCGAAGCCCCCATGCCGGACAAGTGGCCGATAGCGCCGCCAACCCAGTCTGGGTTCACGGGCCCGTCTCTCACCCGCGACTTCGCCGAGTACGCACGCGACGAACTCGTACAGCGCTTCGGCGCGAACACCGTCTTGCAGGGAGGTCTCAGCGTCTACACGACCATAAACCTCAAGGATCAGGTCGCCGCCCACGACATCGCTTACGGGCCCCAAGGATACCTGCCAAACCCCGACGACCCCGACATCGCCCTCGTCTCCATAGAGCCAGGGACGGGCCACATAACGACCATGCTCGGCGACAGAAACGAGAATTCACAGTTCAGCCTCGCCACCCAGGGGAGGCGCCAGCCCGGTAGCTCGTTCAAGCCCTTCGCACTCATCGCGGCCCTGGAGCAGGGCATAGACCCCAACACCAAGTACATGTCGGAAGACAAAGAGTACAAGGTCGACGTCGGCACGGACAAACCCGAGACGTGGAAAGTAAAGAACTACGACGGGATAGTGCGGGGTAAGATCAGTCTGAAAGAAGCGCTCTGGTGGTCTGACAACACGGTCTTCGCCGACCTGGTGATGAACGCCGACGGCCGCGGCCTTACGAACGGCCCGGAGAAAATCGCGGAGGTCGCCAAGAAATGCGGTATCACCGCAGATCTCCCCAAGCATCCCAAGCCCTCGATCGTCCTCGGCGCCTACGAGGTCTCGCCTCTGGATATGGCCTCAGCCTACGCGACCATAGCGAACGGGGGACGCAGGGTAGAGCCGACCGCGATCACCAAGGTCGTCAGCCACGAAGGGCAGAAGGACGAGAAGGTGCTGTATCAGACGCCGGAGCACCCCCCGAGCAAGCAGGTCATACCGGAGGACATAGCCCACAAGGCGACCGAGATCATGATCGGGGACGTCACGGAAGGTATCGCGAAGCAGGCCTCCCTAGGAGACCGACCCGTAGCAGGCAAGACCGGTACGAGCGAGAACTTCTTCGATGCCTGGTTCATAGGCTTCACTCCCCAGATGGTTACGGGTATCTGGATGGGCTACGCGGAGGGAGGGAAGACCCTCGAATACGTCCTGGACTACGCCCGCCACCTGCACCATCTCTCCGGCGGCGTGACCCCGGCGAAGATCTGGAAGACCTACATGCAGGAAGCCTTGCAAGGGCAACCCATCGAACAGTTCGAGGGCGTGAAGATGCCGGAGAAGGACGCCCACAAGACCGTTCCCGGCACGCCGGAGACCACCAGCCCCGACGCGACTAACGTCCCGGCCACCGCCCGCAACGGCACCTCCGTGCCCCTAGGAACCCGAGCGCCAACGACGACACCGCGTGGTGCCGCGGCCAGCGCGGCCCCGTCAAGCGCCGCACCGTCGAGCGCTCAACCGTCCAGCGTAGCCCCTCGAAATACGGGCGCTTCCAGCGTAGCGCCTTCACGCGCCGCCAGTGCTCTACCCTCCAGCGCAGCGCCATCTAGTGCAGCGCCTCGACCATAGCTTTCGGCGGCACGGAGACGTTCCTGTCGCCGTAGATCAGGTAGCGCCACGGCAGATCGGTCCCGCGGGTTATTCCGATGCGGGTTGTCGCAACGATCCCATCCGGCGTCGCTTCTCCGTCGGAGATCTTCAGGTTACCCGAGGTGAGGTCCTCGCCGTCGTAGGTCAGGTCGACGCCGAGGGCCTGTGTCAGGCGGCCAGGGCCGTTGCAGAGGTCACGCGCGCGGCCCCGCCGCCGCTGCATCAGACGCTCGCCTTCGACGGGACGTAGAGCCCGGATCAGGACCGCGCTCCCGACGCCCTCCGCTTCGCAGACGGCGTTTAGGAGGTTGTGGGTTCCGTAGGAGAGGTAGACGTAGGCGATGCCGGGCCGCCCGAAGATGTTGCGGTTGCGCATCGTCGGTCCCCTGTACGCGTGGCACGCAGGGTCCTCGGGCCGGTAGGCCTCGGTCTCAACGATCACGCCGGCGGTGCGGCCTTCGGGGGTGTCGTGGGAGAGGACGCAGCCGAGAAGATCTACCGCCACCTGCCTGGGATCCCTGTCGTAGAAGCCGGCCTTCAGAACATCTGCGGAGATGCCTGCTCCCCCGTGAGATCCGTTATGCGGCGGGAGAGCTCGTCGAGGTCGAGTCCCGCCTCGGACCGGATAGAGGACTTCAGCAGGGGACGGACCTGGCCGATCTGAAGCTGCAGCTCGCGCAGGAGCTCCGCCGCCCCGCTCTCGGCGCCTACCATGTCCCTGAGGATGATTCCCTCCGTCCGGCCCGCGACGAGCGGCTCGGGCAGGCCGTCCACATAGACGAGCGTGCGTCTGCCGCTCCCGCGATCCTCCTCTATCGGGACGAGGGCGACGATCTTGTCAGCCCTCACGTACTTTCCGAATCCCAGGGTGACGATACGATCCGGTATAACCTTCATCTCGACGAAGTCTCCATCTCACAGACACTTATAACATCCCCACTGACTTCGAGCGACCTGTCAGGCGAGATCGCCGCCTCCGAGCAACTCGGCTGCTCATAGTCCTCAAGCAGGGTTTGATCATCCTTTCCCAGCTGCCGTATTTGCTCCCCGCGGTCTCTGTTCGCCCTCAGCCTCTGGTCGGCAGTACCGCGAGCCTCTTCCAACCTGGGGATCAGGAACCTTGAGCCGTAACTATCAGCAGAGTGTTGCCAGCAAGGAGCTAGAAGCCGTGCTGCCACGTTATTTCGACTATATTCGGTCTGTCACTGTTGTAGCTGACCTCGTGACTGCCGATAGGAGAACCTGCGATGGAAGATAATCTGTAAGTATCGCAGGACTCATCTGTAAAAAAGTACTCGTAGTTCGTATCTTGCCTTATGCGGACGAGGGTAACTTTGTATTTGTACAGAGGATAATCTGGGAATGAAGTGTCATCCAGGCTGATGCTCTGGACATCCGGTATGAAACTACCGTCGAATATACTCCGCGGTCCGTCGCGTCCTGGTACGGTCATTGATTCCCTGGGTTTCATTAGGCCCTTCGTCGACATCGTTGTGCCTCCTCGAGGGTCTGGTGGCTACGTTCTCTGCGCCACGAGCCCGTCCTCTACATTACTCTGGGCGCACCAACCCAGTCGTTTCTTAGATTATCGTTGGCGTTGAATCGCCGATGAAAGTTTCGGCCCGGCCCTTCTCTGAGCTCGTTCAGGTATTTGATCGCCGCTGCGGCACGTTCTCAGAACCTCCGGCTACTCGTACCGATGTGGAGAGAGTCCACCCCAGTCGATGCGTTACAGAAACGTGGGAGAACTGTGGGAGCGACGTGGGTGGTTCGCCCGTGCTTCGGGCCGCAGACTACAGGACGTAATGGGAAACGCGGCAGAGGAGAGAGGAGAAAAGATAGAACGACACCGTACTTTTTGCTTCGCGTCTCGCAATGATCAGACTGCAGAAAGATTAGGAGACATAGATGATGGAGACTATCGCCACACCGACAAAGACCCGAGAGATGCGCAACCACCACTTCGACTCGACGATCTGGAACGACCTCCAGTTTCGCGACGACGACATTATCGTCTCGACCTACGCCAAGTCAGGCACCACCTGGACGCAGCAGATCATAGCCCAGATGCTCTTCGGGCCCGACCCCGACCTCGAGGTGGCCGAGATGAGCCCCTGGCTCGACCTGCGCGTCCCCCCGAAGGAGGTCAAGCTGCCTATGGTGGAGGCACAGACCCACCGCAGGATTCTCAAGACGCACCTCCCCCTGGATGCCCTGGTCTTCTCACCCAAGGCGAAGTACATCTATATCGGGCGCGACGGGCGAGACGTGGTGTGGAGCATGTACAACCACCACGCCAACGCCAACCATCTCTGGTACGAGGCGCTCAACGATACGCCGGGGCGCGTCGGGCCGCCCATCGAGCCGCCTCCCGGCGACGTCAGGCAGTACTTCCGCGATTGGATGGACCGCGACGGCCATCCCTTCTGGCCGTTCTGGGAGAACGTTCGTACCTGGTGGGAGTTTAGGCACCTGCCGAACATCCTCTTCGTGCACTTCGCGAACCTCAAGCGCGACATGCCGGGACAGATGCGCCGCATCGCCGAGTTTCTGGAGGTCGACGTCGAGGAGAGGAACTGGGAGAAGATCGTCGAATACTGCTCGTTCGGCTGGATGAAGGAACACGCCACCAAGAGCGTCCCCCTCGGGGGTGCTTTCTGGGACGCCGGCGCCCAGGTCTTCATCAACAAAGGGGTGAACGGCCGTTGGACCGAGACCCTCACGCCGGAGGACGTGGCGGAGTACGAGTCGCGCGCCATGCAGGAGCTCGGCCCCGAAGCCGCGCGCTGGCTCGCCACAGGAGCAGGGCTGTAGAGCCCGCCTGACGGTCCCCGCTCCTTTTAGTGGTGGCGTCGAACTCGACGCCACCGTCTGCGTTTCCTTCGCCGAAAAATTCTCGTTCGTGCGGGGCGAAGGCAAGCGCTTATTCGTCCCGGCGGATCGAGCCCTCGTCACCACTTGCGGGCTGCAAGAGATAAAGATCGATAGCGCATCCCCACCGAACCCGGTATATTCGGGGTCGTGCGCCTAGACGACAGAGCCAGAAAGCTCCAAGGCGAGAGGATCGAACTGCGTCGCCACGCCCGCGCGAACTACCCGCTCTACGCCGAGTGGTACGGGGACCCCGAGATCTGGCACCTTACGAGCTGGGCGTCATCACCCTTGAGCCGTGCGGCGGTCGAGCGGTTGTTCGAAGACAGGGAGCTCTCCTCCACGGACGATTCCTTCGCCATCCACCTCAGGGGCGATGACGAGCCTATCGGTGTGATCAGCCTCATGAACATAAGCGAGGCGAACGAGTCGGCGGAGCTGTCGGTGATCGTGGGCCACCCCGACGACCGCCACCGGGGCTACGGGACGGAGGCCATCGACAGGCTCTTGCGCTACGCCTTCGAGGCGCTCCATCTGAACCGCATCGGCCTGAGCGTCTTCGAGTTCAACGAGGAGGCGATCTCCGCCTACGAGAAGCTGGGCTTCGTTGTGGAGGGCCGCTTCCGCCGCGCCATAAAGCGGCGCACCGGGTTCCACGACGCCATCCTCATGAGCATCCTGAGATCCGAGTGGGAGGCCAGAGACTCTAGCTCCTGACGCGCGCGCCGAAGCCGTCTTCGAGCCTGTGAACGATGCGCCCGACCTCAGCGTCAACCTCTTCGTCCGTAAGGGTCCTCTCGCCCTGGAAAGTGAAGCCGAACGCCACGCTCTTCTGTCCCGCGGGGACAGGGTTCCCCGCGTAGACGTCGAAGACGCGCACCTCCGTGAGC
>CADDZK010000088.1 GCA_902812425.1 Actinomycetota bacterium | reverse complement strand
CACACTCTACGAGCGTCACAGCCGCTCTGCCTACTCCCTCGCCTACCGCATGATGGGTGATCGCCAGAACGCCGAAGACCTGACCCAGGACGCCTTCCTCAAGGTCTGGAGGGGCGCCGCAAGCTACCGGGCAGAGCGAGCAAGCGTAAGGACCTGGATACTCTCCATAGTACACAACCGCGGGATAGACCAGCTACGTTCTGCGGCATCTCGTCGCAAGACGCAGGATAAGATGGAGGCCTCGGCGCCACGCTCCCAGCCTAGCGAGGTCTTCTCGGAGGCCTGGCGCAACTCGCAGAGGGATCAGGTGAGGGAGGCTTTGAGTACCCTGCCGCCTGAGCAGTTGAAGATCCTAGAGCTCTCCTACTTCTCTGGATACACGCATGTGGAGATAGCCGAGCTTCTCAGCCTGCCGCTTGGTACTGTAAAGGGCAGGATGCGTCTGGGACTAAAAAAGATAAGGGACTACTTCGAATCGAGAGACGTGGCGGTGCCGAGATGAGCGAGATGAACCACGAGCGCTTCGAAGACCTCAAGGACGCCTACGTCCTCGACGCCCTGCCCGAAGAAGAACGGCGGAGCTTCGAGGAGTACCTCGCGGCGCACCCCGAGCGTCAGGCCGAGATCGACGAGCTTGGCGCAGTCGCCGGCCTGCTCGCGTTCTCCCCGCACGAACAGGAACCACCTCCGGAGCTCCGCCGCAGGGTCATGGAGGTAGTGGAGACCGAGGCGGCGCCCCGGTCGGCGAGACGCCGGTCTGTGTTAGCCAGATTCGGAGAGTATCTGGGGGCCCGCAGCCTCGCGCTCGGTGCTGCGGCCCTGCTCGTTATCGGGTTGCTCTCCTGGAACGTGTTGTTGCACGACCAGGTAAATGATCTGCAAGGCCGGGTCAAGAACGCGCAGACCCAGCGGCAGGTACAGCAGGGCCGGACCATCGAGCTTCAGGGATCCTGGGCCGACCAGGGCGTCCACGCCGAACTGACCTCCATCGATAAGAACCAGGTCATTCTGGTGGTCAAGGACATGCCTTCCGTACCGGACGACCGGACGTGCCAGGTCTGGGTCATACACGGCGACAAGCCGGAACCCAGCGGCCTCTTCCGACCCCAAGGGAATATGACGGCGACGCCGATCACGCACTCCATAAACAAGGCCGACGCTGTAGCTGTGACCGTCGAACCCGCAGGAGGCTCGAAGAAGCCGACGAGCAATCCCGTACTGATTACAAAACTCTAGACCCCACATACGTCGCCGCCGAGACTCCCGCTCCCAGGTCTTCGCCCCCGCCCGCATTGCGTTTATTTTCGGCGTACGAGGGTAGTAAATGAGCAGGGAAAACAAGCGAGGACAGAGGAGGATAGCCTATGTCAGTAGCCAGAGTGACCGAGTTGAGCGCCGTCTCGGAGACCAGTTTCGAGGACGCCATCCAGCAGGGTGTCACCCGCGCCACCTCGACGTTGCGCGGTGTCGAGGGGGCCTGGATCAAGGACATGAACGTCCTGATCAGTGACGGCAACATCAAGGGCTACAAGGTGAATATGGAGGTCACCTTCGTACTGGAAGACTCCTAGACACGGAGGCTCTACACAGATTTTTGCCCCGGCCCCAGAGCCGGGGTTTCGTTTGTTCTCAGAGACCCGCAAACCGGCGTCTTGATCGCAGCTCTTTGCCAGACGGTTCCGTAAAGGGTTCAGGCGTCGATTCCGGCGGCGCGTGATCGGGAGTTGGATCAACCGACCGTCATGGCCCTCGCGGCGATTCCCGGTGTCCTCGGGGGTTTTGTCGGACACAGGTTCCGCATCCCTGCAGGGGCGTTCACGGGTGCGATGGCTGGGACGGGGATAGCCCTGGGTTTCTTCGGTTTCCCGAAGCTCTCCCCCCCGTCGCTTGCGGGCCAATCTTTGCAGGTGATGGTAGGCGTCCTCGTCGGTCTGAGGATCACCGGCGAGTCGTTACGCTCCGGTGCACGGGCGCTGCTCCCCACCGCCATAGTAGCCGCAATCTTCCTGGCCTCGGGCGTTGCAGCGGCCACGGCGGCCGTCTCCCTGACAGGGATGTCCCCGAGCACGGCCCTCTTCGCCGCTGCTCCCGGCGGCCTCACGGAGATGGCCTCTGTCGGCGCGAGCCTCGGCGCAGACGGGCCAGCTATCGCGGCGATACACCTCTCACGATTGCTCCTGGCCGCGAACCTCATCCTCCTCAGGGTAGAGCGCACGGGCGCAACCGGGAGAGCCGATACGCCGGCGTCCGCCGGTTCGGCGGACCGCGGAGGACTTCTCAAGCTAGTCGCCATAGCCGCAGCCGGGCTCGCAGGCGGGACGGCAGGACTCGCCCTCACACCACTACCGGCGGGAGGCGTGGTAGGGGCGCTGCTCGGAGCGGGAGTAGTGCGGGCACTTACGGTCGGGCCCGTACCGGAGCGGTGGTTCGCCTGGCTGGTGCAGGTACTGGGCGGGGTGATCATCGGTCTTGGCCCCTCGGCCCAGTTCTTCGAGGTGCTCGCGCAGCTCGCCGGCGCCGTTATCGTGAACCTGGCCCAGATGGTGGTCTGGGTCCTGGCCGGGTACCTGTTGGTCTGGCTCTTCAGGTTCGATACCCGCACAGCGACCTTCGCTTCAGCTCCCGGCGGCATGGGAATCCTCCTCTCGATCATCGGCGAGAGCGGCGCCGACCGACCTCGTCACCGTAGCATTCACCCACCTGCTGCGCCTGGGCACGACGATCATCGTCGTTCCCGTCCTCGTGACGGCGTTCTTCGGTAACTGAAGGCCTCGTGGGAACGCGAACACATTAGGTTGTGGGCCTTCGTCGTATACAGGGGCTGTGATCCGCCTCGGCTACCCTACGCAGAACCTGACGATCCCTGCAAGCACGAACCGCACGCTGCGGCTCGCAAGCCTGGCTGACGCAGGGAAGGTCAGAGACCTGGTCAGGGAGAACATCACCGGCCTGAAGACGATCCTTCGGTGGAACGCGGAGCGCGGCATCGGGCTCTTCAGGATGGGGCAGGCCCTGATCCCCTTCGCCTCCCATCCGGCCTTTCCCTACGACTGGGAGGCCGTACACGGCGACGACCTGCGCGAGGCCGGAGAGCTGGCGCGGACTTTAGGCATCCGGCTCTCGATGCATCCAGGCCAGTACATCAACCCTGGGAGCCCCAAGCCCGAAGTGGCCGAGCGCAGCCTGACCGAGTTGCGTTACGTCGCGAGTGTCTTCGGTCTCCTCGGCGGTCCCGACGGCGTGATCGTGCTGCACATGGGCGGGGCCTACGCAGACAGGCCCGCGAGCGCCGCGCGCTTCGTCGACGCTCTAGGCCCCGAGCCGCAGATCCTCCGCTACCTGGCGCTAGAGAACGACGAGCGTGTCTGGACCGTGGCCGAGATCGTTCAGACGGCCCGTACTCTGGGCATCCCCGCGATTACAGACTCCTTCCACCACGATCTCAACCCCGGCGACCTGACGTTGAAGGAGGCCCTTGATCTCTCGCTGCCGACGTGGGATTTTCGGGGCGTACGTCCCAAGCTACATCTCTCCAGCCAGGACCCGGCCAAACAGCCGGGCGCGCACGCATACTACGTAGAGAGCCGGGACTGGCACGCGCTTCTCACGGCCCTCGGCGGCAGGGAGACGGACGTGATGGTCGAGGCGAAGGGCAAAGAGCAGGCGCTCGCGCCGATGGGCGTCGAGATCGGGTAACATCGGGGCAGGACATCTCCGAGGAGGTAGCGACATGCACGCAAACCCCGACAGCCGAGAGATAAAAGACCTGCTGCGCCGTGCGCGCACCGTGGCGGTCGTCGGGCTCTCGGACAGGCCGTACCGTACGAGCCACGCCATAGCGAGTGCGCTGCAGCGCTTCGGCTACAAGGTCTTCCCCGTCAACCCCAACCTCGAGGGTCCCGTTCTGGACGAGGAGCCGTACGCGTCGGTCGAGGATATCCCGACGGCGGTGGACATCGTGGACGTTTTCAGGCGCAGCGAGAAGGTCATGCCCGTGGCCGAACAGGCCGTGGCCGCCGGTGCGAAAGTACTGTGGATGCAATCAGGTGTCGTCAACGAAGAGGCGGCGGCCTACGCCGAAGAGAACGGCCTCACCGTCGTCATGGACCGCTGTATCAAGGTCGACTACGCGACCCTGGTAGGCTCGGAAACCTCGCACGTCGGCCCACCGCTCCGGGAAGGCGAGTAAACGCAGGGCAGAGGTCCCTGCACCGAAGGATCTCATTTGGGTGACGTTGCACCGCTGCTCATGTTCTTCTACGGTACGCTCCAGCGCGGCCAGCGCAACCACGACCTCTACTGCCGTGGTGCCCTCCGAGTCGAGGAGGCGGCGGTGTGGGGCGAGCTCTACGATCTCCCCTTCGGTTATCCAGCACTCGTCGTTCCTGAAGAGTCCATCCGCGCCATCGGAACCAGCGATCCTGCGAAGGATGCGGAGAAGCAACGGAGGCTGGGCCGCGAGCGACCAGCACCGCAAGAGGGTCCTCGTGTCTTCGGAGAGCTCTTCGCTTTCGACGATCCGGGATCGCGCCTTCCACCTCTCGACCGCCTGGAGGGCTTCGATCCCGCCGACGCGTCGAGCCCCTACCGGCGCGTATTGCTCCCGGTCGAGACGGAAGAAGGAACCGTGACTCTAGCGTGGGCCTACGTCGTCAAGGAATCGTCGGGAGCCTATCTGCCAGGAGGAAGATGGCCGCCCTAGCAACACGCTGAGAGGGGAGAGACCGCGGTCTCTCCCCTCTAGATCACCTGTGTGACTCGAATAGCGGCCTAGCTGTAGGAACTCGAGTCGTCGTCTTCTTCGATGATCTCCTCGCGGATCACGCGGCGGCGGATCTTCGTGCGTCCGCCCTCTTGATAGGTCTCCGTCTCCTCGGTCTGGCGGGTGGTAGGCGCCTGACTCGTCCCCTCGTCGGTAGAGCTGCCCATGCTGCCGAGGCTGGATTCACGTTCGGAGGTCTCTCCCGAATCGCTGTATTCGGAACTGGTAGTGTCCCTATCCTCTCCGTAATCTCTGTAGTTATCGTCACCCGAGGACGTCCGCGAGCCCTCGTACTCGGGCACGTCCCCTGAGTCGCTTCCTTCAGTAGTCGAGCCCGTGCGTTCCCCGTACTCGGTGTCTACGGAAGAACGGTCGTCATAGTCCCGCGAGCTCTCGTCCTCAGAGGCGCTGCCCGAGTATGCCCCGTAGCCACCACGGGAGGAAGTACCGAGGGATTCGAGGCCGAAGTGGCTGCGGATACGGTCCTCGTATTCGGGGGTGATGTCCTCGTCGTCGTCGAAGCTCGGGGCGTCCTTTACGTGGCCTTTCGAGTCGGAGACCTCAATGCTCCTGTCGCTCTCGTTCACGCGGACGATCTCCATCGGTATCAGGGTGGACTTCATGCCGAGCAGACCCAGCTTCACCCCGATGTACTCCTCGCGGTCCGTCTCGTCTACGAAGAGGTCGTCGACCTTTCCGATCTTCTCCCCCTGGTTGTCGTAGACCTTGTAGCCCTCGTACTTTTCTTCGAGTTCCCTTAACCTGTCCTCACTCGCCACGTTCTCCTCCTCGGTGAGCCTGCGGCTGCTAGTGGTCTGGATACCCGCCTCTGGGCAGCCGGTAAACATGACTCACCCCGAACCAGAGTGTGCTGGCGGCTTGCTAAACTACCTTGAAGGGTGATCTTCTCCTGGAGGCGCGAGCGTGGGACCGACGGATTCGCAGAGCACGAGAATTCTCTCGGTAGACGTGGGTTCCTCGTCGGTGAGGACAGAGCTGTACGACGGCTCCGGCAACGTTGTGAAGGACACCGCACTCAAGCTGGACTACGAGTTCGAGTACACAAAGGACGGCGGCGCCGCCAAAGACGCCGACGAGCTGTTCGACCTCGTGGTCCGCGCCATAGACGGCGCGCTCTCCAGAGTCGAAGGCGCGGAGATCTCCGGCGTCGCTATGAGCGCCTTCTGGCACTCCGTCCTCGGCCTCGACAGGGACGGGCGTCCCACCACCCCGATCCTGACCTGGGCCGACCGCCGCGCCGCGGAGGCCGTCCCGGAGTTGCGCGAACGTCTGGACGAGAGGTCCAATCACCGTCGCACGGGTTGTGTACCCCACTCCAGCTACTGGCCTGCCAAGCTCCTCTGGTTGAGTCGGTCCGCGCCGGAGACCTTCGAGAGGACGGAGCACTGGGTCTCCTTCGCCGACTACTTCTACGCCCGCTTCTTCGGGGAACCATACCGGGTCGGCACGTCGATGGCCTCGGGGACGGGCCTCTTCGACCAGAACAGGATGTGCTGGGACAACGAGACGCTGGAGGCTCTGCCGATAGATGAGGCCCGACTCTCCGCCATCTCGGATGAGCCGCGAAGCGGGCTGGCCGGTGAGTGGGCGGAGCGGTGGCCCGTTCTGCGGGAGATACCCTGGGTTCCCGCAGCCGGCGACGGCGCCTGCTCGAACGTAGGGAGCGGGTGCACGGATGGCGACCGGCTGGCGCTCATGGTAGGGACGAGCGGCGCGATGCGGGTGCTCTGGAAGGCTGAGTCCGTCGAGATACCCGAAGGCCCCTGGTGCTACAGGGCCGACGCGAAGCACTACGTCATGGGCGGTGCGCTCTCCGACGGGGGAAACCTGATCGAGTGGCTGCGCAACACGCTACGTCTCCCCGAGAATACCGAGGAACTGCTCTCAGAGATGGAACCGGATGCGCACGGCCTCACGTTCCTCCCGTTGCTCGCCGGAGAGCGCGGGCCAGGATGGGCGGACAGGGCCAACGGGACCGTGGCCGGCCTCTCGATGAGCAACAAGCCCATAGAGATCCTGCGCGCGGCGATGGAGGCCGTGGCCTTCAGGTTCGCCATAATCGCACAGATGCTCGAAGCCGCCTCTCCGGGAGAGAAGGAGGTCGTCGCCAGCGGTGGTGGGCTCCTCAACTCGCCGACGTGGACCCGGATCATGGCCGATACCCTTGGCAGGCCCGTCACGCTCTCTGGTGTCAAGGAGGCCTCAAGCCGGGGAGCGGCCCTGATCTCACTCGAAGCGCTCGGAGGACCGGAGATCGAGTCCACAGAAGCGCCGCTCGGCGAGACTTTCGAGCCCGACCCTGGCCGCCAAGAGATCTACCGCAGAGCCCTGGAACGCCAGCGCCGACTCTACGACGCCGTACTGGGCGCCTCGTAGAGAGACGACCTCCACCTTAGCCGAATACGATGGCCGCGAGCTCCCACAAGCCGCTGCACAGCAGGATGCCCGTGGAGACGATGAGTACCGCGCGGTAGATGACCTCCTCGCCGCAAGAGTAGCCGTCGAACCTGTAATGGAACGCGAGTGGACCCGCGGTAAGGCTGACCGAAGCCGACAGTCCCGCGGTCATCGAGAGGGCTCCAAGGGCGCCGAAGCACCCAAAGTCGGCGTCGGGGGCCGAAGCAAAGTACGAGACCACGCCAGTAAACCCGCGAGCGAGAGTGCGAAGGCGCCCGTGAGGAACCGGACCACCGCGTCGGGGAAGCCCTGCCTCATCCCCGATCCAGGTTAGCCTCGGCGACCAGAGTGGAAGCTCTTGAGGTCCTTACCCTCTCTCTTCTATCGGTACGTAGTCGACGTCGCGTGGGCCCGTGTAGATCTGGCGCGGACGCGCGATCTTGAGCTCCGGGTCCTCCATCATCTCCATCCACTGGGCCATCCAGCCCGAGGTGCGGGGTATGGCGAACATGACGGTGAAGGCGTCGGTCGGAATACCCAGGGCTTCGTAGATGAGGCCCGAGTAGAAGTCCACGTTGGGGTAGAGCTTGCGGCTGGTGAAGTAGTCGTCGTCGAGCGCTTGCTTTTCGAGCTCGATCGCGATGTCCAGCCAGGGGCTCTCCTTGTTGGTGGCCTCGAGCACCTCGTCGACGTGGCCGCGGATGATCCTGGCCCTGGGGTCGTAGTTTTTGTAGACCCTGTGGCCGAAGCCCATGAGACGCTCGTTGCCCTGCTTGACGCCCTCAAGGAAGTCCGAGATGTTCTCGGTGCTGCCTATCCGCTGGAGCATCCTCAAGACCGCGACGTTGGCCCCGCCGTGCAGGGGACCATAGAGGCCCGCAACGCCGGCGGCGATAGCCGAGAAGGGGTCCACCCTCGAAGACCCAACGACCCTGACCGCCGCAGCCGAACAGTTCTGCTCGTGGTCGGCGTGCAGGATGAAGAGTACGTCGAGCGCCTTCTCCAGACGAGGGTCGGGTTCGTACTTGGGCTCGGCCATCTTGAAGAGCATACTGAGGAAGTTACCCGCGTACGAGAGATCATTATCGGGGTAGACGTAGGGCAGCCCGAGGCTATGCCTATACGCGAAGGCGGCGAGGGTCGGCATCTTGGCGATCAGACGCACCGCGGAGACGTGACGCTGGTACTCGTCGTCGATGTCCTGGGCCTCCGGGTAGAAGGTCGAGAGCGCGCCGACCGAAGCCTGCAGCATCCCCATCGGGTTGGCGTCATGCCTGAAGCCGTTCATGAAGTTCTTGATGTTCTCGTGGACGTAGGTGTGGTGGGTTATCTCGTAGATCCAACGGTTCAACTGGTCCTCTGTAGGGAGCTCGCCGTAGTTGAGGAGATAGGCCACCTCGAGGTAGGAGGAATGCTCGCATAGCTGCTCAATGGGGATGCCGCGATGCTCGAGGATCCCCTTCTCCCCGTCGATGTAGGTGATCGCGCTTCGACAACTCGCCGTGTTCGAATACCCAGGGTCGTAGGTCATCAGGCCGAAGTCGTCGTCGTCCACCTTGATCTGCCTGAAGTCCATCGCGCGGACCGTGCCGTCTTCTATCGCGACGTCATAGCTCTTGCCCGTCCGGTTGTCAGTGACCGTCAGGCTTTCACTCCCCGTTGCAGTCGTACCCTGGCCGTTACCCGTGCTTTGCGACTCTTCGGTCAACCTGTGCCCCTTTCTCTTGCACGAGTGCTAATTATATATGCTCGTGCCATATATGTGTCTGCGCCAAAACGCCTCGCGAAGTACGGGTATTATCGCCCACCGGCGGAGAAACGGAAAGTAACGCGAGCACGCCTACCCTGGTGGGGCAGAAACCTTCGTTATGTAGTCGCGTATACGCGGTTAGCTAGAGTCAGGAAGGAGCATGCATGAACACTGGGACGACGAACTACGGGATCCAGCGCGAGTACGGCCCGAGGCTCGAGACACCGGCCTTCGGGGTTATGAGCGTCGAGGACGAGCGCACGTGGTCGGCGCTGGCTCATTTGAGTACCTTCCTGAACCTCTTTACGGGGTTTCTGGGGCCCGTTGCGGCGTTTGTGATCTGGCTCGTGTACAAGGACGACTCGCCTACTGTGGCCGCCCACGCGCTGCGCTCGGTCTTCTACCAGGTGGCCTGGCTCTCCGCCATCTTCATCGGGTGGTCGATTACGGTCGCGCTGATGGCTGTACTCGTCGGGTTCCTCCTCGTGCCTGTCATGGCCGTTGTCACCCTGGCGCCGTTCGTCCAGGCCGCTTACGAGGCGTATATGGCTTACCGGGGCGCGGGTCTGCGCTACCTTTAGCTTCTAGCGGAGGCTTTGCGCCAAGGCGTTGATGTCGAGGTCGGCGGGATCAACGACGGGAGGCTCGGGGAGATACCGTGGAGGTGGGTACTTCTGCCCGACGCCACAGTCGAAGACGACTACCTCGTCGTCGCGGCCGACCTCTCCCCTGTCGCGCAGCGAAGGGACGGCGGCGAGGGCCGCGGCGGACTCGGGGCTGACGTAGCCCGCTCCCATTCGTCCGGCGAAGGCCTGCATCTCGGAGATTGAATCTTCGCTCACCGCGACGGCCGTACCGCCCGATTCTCTCAAGGCGCCCAGGATGAGGAAGTCTCCGACGGCTGAAGGGACTCTGATGCCCGAGGCCCTCGTACGCGCGTCCTTCCAGGGCTCTGCGAAACGCTCTCCCGCCTCGAAAGCCCTGACGATGGGTGCGCAGCCTTCGGACTGCACGCTCACCATGCGGGGTCTTTCGGGACCTGTCAGGCCGAGGGCTTCCAGTTCGTCGAAGGCCTTCCACATCCCTACGAGACCCGTACCGCCGCCCGTCGGGTAGACGATCACGTCCGGCAGGCGCCAGCCGCGCTGCTCTGCGAGCTCGAAGCCCATCGTCTTCTTGCCTTCGACGCGGTAAGGCTCCTTTAGAGTACTGACGTCGAAAGCGCCTATCCTCCCTGCGAGGGCGGTCGAGATTCTGCCGCAGTCGCTTATGAGTCCCTCTACGAGGATCAGACGCGCCCCCATCGCGAGCACCTCCTGCTGGTTGACGGGCGTCGCGTCAACGGGTGTCAGCACCGTCACCTGTGCCCCTGCGGCCGCGCCGTAGGCGGCGAGGGCTCCTGCTGCGTTCCCCGCGGAAGGCGCGATAAACGAGGTAACGCCCAGCTCCACGGCGCGCGAGACGGCTACGGCCATACCACGCGCCTTGAACGAGCCGGTAGGGTTCAGGCCCTCAGCCTTCGTGGCGAGGTGAGGGACGCCGAGCGCCTCCCCGAGCCGGTGCTGGGCCAGGAGCGGCGTATCCCCCTCACCCAGGTAGACGACGTGCCTCCTGTCCCTGACGGGCAGCAACTCCGCCCAACGCCACAGACCGGCGCTCCGGCGCCCTGACAGGGATTCGGCTGTCAGGGTTCGCGCGGCCTTCTCGATGTCGTAGCGGGCGAGCAGGGGGCGTCTGTCTGCGGGATCAGGTCCCATCAATTCGTCTGCCGGGTACGCAGTTCCAGAAAGCGCACCCTCAAGATGAGTCAGCGTAGAACCCGTGTCGTTCAAATCAACCCCTCACCGGACAGGACCGCCGGAATTCTACTAACAGGCTACGGTCATTTCCTCCAGGCACGTCAGGGTCGTCGGGTCTACTGATCCAAGATCTCTCCCTCCGGCCAGTGGTCGGCGCGGGGCGCGTGGTCTTTAATAAGGTGAATGTGCAAGCGAGCCATCTGGAGCAGATCTCTTGAGCGATCCCCTGGAATACACGGATACGCCCAACGACGACGATCCACCGGTTACGGCTATCGCGTCGCGGCGCGTAAAGTCGGGCAAGGAGCAGGAGTTCGAGGAGTGGGTCTCCGGGGTCCTCGGCGCGGCGGCGGAATTTCCTGGCTATCTCGGGTCGAACGTCATCCGTCCGAGCGACGACGATGACGACGAGTTCCAGATCCTCTTCAAGTTCGACCACGCGAGCAACCTCAGACGCTGGGAGAAGTCGGACGAGCGCCAGGCGTGGCTGCGCAGGGTCCAGCCCCTCGTGCACGAGGAGAACGTGCGCGTCCTCACAGGGTTGGAGACATGGTTCACGCTGCCCTCGCGGCCGGGCGAGCCCGCGCCGCCACGCTACAAGATGGCGGTCGTCACCTGGATCGCGGTCTTCCCGCTGGCCAGCGCGATCTTCGCCATCACCCAGCCGGTGCTAGGTGGGCTTCCGAGCCTGATCCGTACGCTGGTCTTTACCCTTATTATGGTCAGCCTGATGACCTACGTCGTCATGCCGCGCATGACGCGGTTGTTCTCTTTCTGGCTCTACCCGAACGAGTAGCCAGCTCCCTGAAAACCCGCTCAGCGGGCGTACTCGGCGCCGACCTCCTCTAGATACTGGAGGGCATCCTGAACGGGGATCACGTCCCCGTACTTGGTGTCGATGTCGTAGAGGTTCGCCTCGTTGGCCTGCTCGTTGCGATCGCCTACGGTCTCGCGGGGGACTACCGCACCCATCCCGAGGTCGAAGCACCGGTGACGACGAGGGCGGGCGCGGCGGCTTCGGTCGCCGCGCCCGCCGAACACTTCTATGTGCATGTAGTCGCTAACTCCCTTTGCTGCGCGCCGCGCCGAGCTCGCCTGAGAGCCACTCGTTGAACTTGCGGCGGGTCTCGGCGATCATACGCCGCTGCTCCTCCAGGGGTGGCAGGTCTCCGTGGTCGAAGGCGGGCACTTCGCCACGGCTGCCCTTTATCTCCTCGCGCCTGGATCCCGTAGCCTCCGAGTCGACGGATCCGTCGTCAGAGATCACGACGCCATAGACACTCTCTGCGGCTTCGGAGCTTATAAGGCTCCAGCGGACGTCCCTGGCGATGGCTTCGGGATCGCGCTCCAGCGGGTCACCTACGCCACCCGCGCCCGCCGTTTCGAAGATGAGACGGTCGCCCTCGAAGACGGGCACGTCGCGCACCTTGGCAGGCATCTCGACCTCTTCGCCGTTCGCCCTGACGAGCGTCTTCCTCGACGCCGCGCCCGGCTTGCCGCCGTCGACGCCGTAGGGGTACGTGTGATGGCGGTCGTCCTGGTAGGTGATGCGGCCGTCTGCCAGGAAGCGGTAGACTTTCTTTATCCCGCAACCGCCGCGGAACTGTCCTGCGCCGCAGGAGTCCTTGCGGGCTGAGTACTCCTCGACGATCATGGGGTAGTACGTCTCCATGTATTCAGCCGGGACGGCCAGGAACTCGGGCCACCACGAGTGTCCGTCGAGGCCGTCCTTGCCTGGGATTGCGGGTATGCCCCCGTACAGTATCTCCATGGTCTGGAAAGACTCACCGCCCTCCTTCACGCCCGAGTAGACGAAGTTGGGGCTCGTCCCGTAGGAGCCCGAGACGTTGAAGCCGATGGCCTTCGCGTAGACGGCGCCGAGGACGTCGAACTGCCGCGCCATGACGACGAGGCGGTTGCTCAGGGGCGCGGGCTCCTTCGGACGCAGGACGCTGCCGTCGGGGATATT
>CADDZK010000087.1 GCA_902812425.1 Actinomycetota bacterium | reverse complement strand
CTTTATAAACTGGATCAGAGAGCACTCTCTTGAGTGGGCCAAGTCGGGCAAGATACCGGCCCGTAAGAGCGTCAGGGACAGCCAGGCCTTCAAGCAGGGGCTCCCGAAGGAGGCCGAGGTAGCCAAGGAGCTTCCCTACGTCCACTTCCCGCCGACGGTGCCTGGAATCGCCGACGTCGAGACGGCAAGCTTCGACGTGGCGGTCAACGAGGCCGTCTTGATGAAGAAGGGTCCCAAGGCCGCCCTCGACGAGGCGGCCACAAAGGCCAACGACCTGCTTAAACAAAATCGGCAGAAATACCAGGGGTAGAGAGCGGTGGATGCTCAAGGCGCCGAGCGGCCCGGCACCAAACCCTCGCCGCCGACCAAAGCCAGGGTCAAGAACCGCGACTTCATCGGCTCAAGCCCCATTACGCCTTACCTGTTCATGGCACCCTACCTGGTGCTGTTCTTCACCTTCGTCCTGATCCCTGCGGTGTTCGGGATCTGGATCAGCTTTCACAACTGGGACTACCTGCTGCCGGGGAAACCCTGGGTCGGTCTCGGAAACTATGTCGACCTTTTCACCCCCGGCTCCGCTACCAGCGGAGACTTCTGGCAGAGCATGGAGGCGACGGGCAAGTTCACGCTCTACAGCGTGCCCTTTCTCGTAGTCATCCCGCTGCTCGTCGCCCTGATACTCAACCAGGAGTTCCGCGGCCGAGGATTCTTCAGGGCCGCGTACTTCGCGCCGTATGTCCTCGGCGTGGCGGTGGTCGGCATCCTCTGGCGCTTCCTGCTCGACCCGAACGTGGGGCTCGTAAACTACTACCTGGGGAAAGTTGGGCTGCCCAACGACATACCCTGGATCACCCAGTTGCCGTGGGCCTGGGTCTCGCTCGTTGGCATGACCGTCTGGTGGACGCTAGGGTTCAACGCGGTTATATACCTGGCGGGCCTTCAGGACATAGACCCCTCGCTCTATGACGCGGCGAAGGTAGACGGGGCCGACCGTTGGCAGCGGTTCGTCAACGTCACGTTGCCCGGACTCCGCCCCGTGCTGTTGCTGGTGATCACGATAACCATCCTGGCCTCGGCCAACGTGTTCGGCCAACCCTACATCGTCACCAAGGGTGCCCCGGCCAACGAGACCCGTTCGGCCATCATGTACATCGCGCAGGAGGGGTTGCGTAACTTCAACATGGGGAGCGCGGCGGCGATGAGCTACGTGCTCGCGCTCTTCTTGCTGCTTATCAGCGTCCTTAACTTCGTGCTGTTCCGGAGAAGGGGGGACTGAGATGGCCCAAGCCGCGTCCGCGTCCAAACGCGCGGGACAGAATCCCCGGCAGCTTCTCTCGAGAATCATCTGGTACGCGCTCCTGGCGGTTCTCACCGTCGTCTTCTTGGCGCCGCTGCTGTGGATGCTCTCGACCTCCTTTAAGTCGAGGCCAGAATCCACCCAGTGGCCACTGACCTGGATACCGCACGAGATCTCGACCGAAGGCTACAGCACGATATTCAACACCACGACGCAGACCCCGGTCCTCAGATGGTTTCTAAACAGCGTGATCGCGGCCTCGGGGCATACGGTCCTGGTGCTCGTCACGGCGTCGCTCGCGGGCTACGCCCTGGCCCGGATGCGCTTCCCCGGCAGGAACTTCGCGTTCGCCCTGATCGTCGGCACCCTCTTTATCCCCCAGTTCGTCTTCCTCATGCCAAACTACCTGATAGTGGACTACTTCGGCTGGTTGGATACGCTGTTGGCCGTGGCGATTCCGGGGGCTGCCGGGGCGTTCGGGGTCTTCTTCCTGCGGCAGTTCTTCCAGTCGCTGCCGAAAGAACTCGAGGAGGCTGCCCTCATAGACGGGGCCAACCGCTTTCAGATCTTTTTGCGGATCATCCTCCCACTCTCCAAGCCCCCGCTGGCGACGCTTGCGGTGCTGAGCTTCCTGACCAACTGGAACGATTTCCTTTGGCCGGTCTACGTGCTCATAAGCCCGGGAAGCCAGACCCTGCCGCCTGGCCTCGCTACCCTCAACGCCGCGTACAACACGGACTACCCGGTGATCATGGCCGGCGGGGTGGTGGCTAGCATCCCCGTCCTGATCGTCTTCTTTATCGCCCAGCGCTACATCATCGAAGGCGTCTCCCGCAGTGGCCTGAAAGGATAGGAATGATGACGACGGCGAAAAGGTTCGATGCACCACGGTTGATTGGGCTCGGGATCGTCCTGCTGTGTGTTCTCCTGACCTCGGGAATCGGCCGGGCGCAGGAGGCTACATACACCAACCCTGTCTCCAAGACCTTCGCTGACACCTTCGCCGACCCCTCGATCATCAAGGCCAAGGATGGATACTGGTATTCCTACGGGACAAGTGACCCCTTGCGCGAGGGTGAGAAGACGGCGCACACGGTCCCGATGGCCCGCTCTAAAGACTTGGTGAACTGGGATTACGTCGGGGACGCCTTCAGCGCCTCGAACCGTCCCTCATGGGCGGCCGCCGACGCGAGCATCTGGGCCCCCGACATCCGCTACATGAACGGCAAGTACTACATGTACTACGTCGTCACCGAGACCACCGTCACCCCAGACCACGGGGACAACGCCGTGGGTGTCGCCACCGCGCCGACGCCGACTGGCCCCTGGACCGACTCGGGAGCGCCGGTCGTAGGGCCCCGTCGCGGCGGGCCTGGGGACAACTTCAAGTGGACCTTCGACCCGAACGAGTTCACCGACTCGGACGGCACCCGCTACCTCTACTACGGCTCCTACTACGGCGGTATCTGGGTGACCGAGTTGTCCGCCGACGGCACGCACACCGTCGGCGACCCGACGATGGTCGCCATAGACAACCGCTACGAGGGCGCCTACGTCGTAAAGCGCGAGGGGTACTACTACCTCTTCGCTTCATCGGCGAACTGCTGCGCAGGCCCGACGACCGGCTACAGCGTCTACGTCGGGCGCTCGCAGAGCCCGAAGGGACCCTTCCTCGACCGCGAGGGCCAGTCGATGACCGAGTCGAGGGTGGGAGGGTCCATCGTTGTTACGCCGAACGGCAACAAGTGGGTAGGGACGGGCCACAACGCCGTCGTGAAGGACCTCTCCGGCGAGGACTACCTCGTCTACCACGCCATAGACAGGGCCGACCCCTACCTCGACGAGCCTTACGGTATCAACGAGCGGCCCATGCTCATCGACAGGCTCGACTGGATCGGCGGCTGGCCGACCGTCCGCGGCGGCGATTGGGCCTCGGAGACACCCCAGCCGGCTCCCGTGACGGACGGGCCCGTGAACGACTCCTTCAACCGCAACACCTCGCTCGGCAGCGGGTGGCAGGCCAGGGGAGGTGACTGGCGCCTCGTCAAAGAGGCGAACGGCCAGGGCTACGCCCGCCAGCAGGACACGAGCCTCAAAGAGGCGTTCCTGGTCAACCGCGCTACGGTTCCGTCCGACGTCCGCGCCGAGGCGGACCTGAGGCTCGCCGGCGGCAGGGCGGCCGGCCTCGTGGTGCGCTACCAGGATTCGCAGGACTACGCGGCGGCCTGGCTCGACCGCGACGCGAACGCCCTCGTCACGAACGTCGTCGCACAGGGGCAGAGCACCCGCCAGAGCTCGCCGCTTCCTGCCTCGTTCGCCTTCGGCGAGTGGCACAACCTCGCGGTCGAGGTGCGCGGGTCTCAGATGAAGGCCGAGGTCACGGACGCCAGGCTGCACGACCCTTACGCCGTCGCGACGCGCACGTTGCCAGCCTCGCTCTCGGGCGGGAGAATGGGCGTCGCCGCGCGCGGGCGCGCCGATGCGGATAACGCGAGCGCCGTCGCGCTCTACACGCCGAACACGCAGACGGCACCCACGCCCGAGGTAGGTGCGATCTCGCCCGCCTACAGCGACGAGTTCGACGACGGCACGCTCGATCCTGCGTGGTCGTGGGTCCGTACCCCGGTAGGGGAGGAATCGGGCGGCGCCTACCGCTGGCCGGTCCAGGAGGGCGACATCGTCGGAACGGGTAACGACGCCTCACTGCTGCTGCGCGACGCGCCGCAGGGGAACTACGTGGTCGAGGCCAAGCTCACCATAGACCTCGGCGTCGATACCGTCCTCAACTACCAGCAGGGCGGCATAATCGCCTACGACAACGACGACCTCTGGACCAGGTTGAGCCACGTCGCGATCTGGAACACCAGGCAGACCGAGTTCGGGAAGGAGATGCCCTTCGCAGATAGGCTCTCCTTCGGAGGCATGCTCGTCGGACCGCCCGCAGATACCACCTATTTGCGTCTCGCGCACAGCATAGATCCCGTCAACGGAGAGCATGAGTTCCGCGCGGCGACCAGCCGCGACGGGGAGCACTGGATCTGGGGTGGCACCTGGACGTTGCCCGCGGGGACCGACCCACGGATCGGCCTTCTCGCGCTCGGGAAGTCCCCGAACGACCCGGCTTCGACGGCCGTCTTCGACTACTTCAGGGTGTATCAACCCTAGCCCTCGCAAGGAGGACGAGCTTGCAGGAGGAACCAGAAGTCAGGAAGGAGTGCGAGGCCAAGGACGACGGTCGCTACATAATCTTCTATACATTCGAAGAGGAAGGGGAGGATTGAACCAGCTTCGCTGGGATCCTACGCTGCGCGAGTGGGTCGCCTACGCCACCCACCGTCAGGACCGCACGTTCCTGCCGCCGGCGGAGTACTGTCCCCTATGCCCGACGAAGCCCGGCGGCTTCCCGACGGAGGTGCCCAGAGAGTCGTACGAGATAGCCGTCTTCGAGAACAAGTTTCCGTCCTTCGCGCCCGATGCCTCGATCCCGGACGAGCCGGGCAGCGCCCTCGCGCCGACGGCCCCGGGGCGCGGTCTGTGCGAGGTGGTCCTCTACTCGGACGACCACGATGCGACGCTCGCGACCATGAGCGAGCGCCGCATCCGCAACCTCGTTTGGGTGTGGGCCGACCGCTACGAGGAGCTGGGCGCCCTGGACTTCGTGGACTACGTCTTCATCTTCGAGAACAAGGGCGAGGCCATCGGGGTGACGCTGCACCACCCGCACGGCCAGATCTACGGCTACCCCTTCATCCCGCCGCGCCCCGCGAAAGAACTATCCGCCGCGAGCGAATACAGGGCGAAAAACGAGGGTAGATGCCTGCACTGCGACCTCCTCTCCCAGGAGCGCGAGGACGCCCGCCGCCTCCTCGTGGAGGGGGAGCACTTCACGGCCTTTATCCCTTTCTACGCCCACTTCCCCTACGAGGTACACGTCTACTCTAGGCGCTGCGCGCCCTCGATAGCCGACCTCGGGGCTGAGGAGCGCCGGGATCTCGCATCCGTCCTCAAGCGGCTGCTCGTGGGCTACGACTCCCTCTTCGGCTTCTCGCTCCCTTACATGATGGTCATGCACCAGTCCCCGACCGACGGGGAGAACTACGAAGGCATCGCCCACTTCCACATCGAGTTCTACCCGCCGAACCGCACCGCGGACAAGCTGAAGTACCTCGCCGGCAGCGAGACGGGGGCAGGGGCGTTCATCGTGGACGTGTTTCCTGAAGTGACCGCAGAGACCCTGCGCGGGAAGATAGAAGGCCGGTGAAGGTCCTCGTAACCGGAGGGGCCGGCTACATCGGTAGCGTCGTCGCCTCCCAGCTCGTCGAAGCGGGCCACGAGACGGTCGTGCTCGACGACCTCTCCAAAGGGCACGAGGACGCCGTCCCCGAGGGGACGCGTCTGGTCTGCGGTAGCTTGCTGGATGGTGACTTCGTCCGCGGGACACTCTCGGAAGGCTTCGACGGGGTGCTGCACTTCGCCGCGCTCTCCCTCGTCGGCGAGTCGGTCGAGCAGCCCGAGCGCTACTACCGCAACAATGTGTGCGGGACGCTCAACCTGCTCGAAGCGATGCGTGAAGCGGGTACCGGACGGCTCGTCTTTTCGTCCACCGCTGCCGTCTACGGGGAGCCACAGGAGGTGCCGATAGAGGAGACGGCCCCCGCCCTGCCGACCAACCCGTACGGGAGCTCCAAGCTCGCCGTGGACCGGCTCATAGGGGCCGTGGCCGAAGCCAGGGAACTCGCGGCGACGACCCTGCGGTACTTCAACGTGGCGGGGGCGAGCGGTCGGTTCGGGGAGGATCATCATCCCGAGACGCACCTGATCCCACTGGTCCTCAAGGCCGCTGCGCAGAGCTCGTCTGTGAAGATCTTCGGCACCGACTACGAGACGCGCGACGGGACCGCCGTGCGCGACTACATCCACGTCGAGGATCTCGGGCGCGCCCACCTGCTCGCGCTGGAGGCGGCCGCACCAGGGGAGCACCGCGTCTACAACCTTGGCAACGGGGCTGGCTTCTCCGTGAAGGAGGTCGTCGAAGCCGCCCGCCGCGTCACCGGCAGGGAGATAGACGCCGTCGAGGCGCCGCGGCGCGCAGGGGACCCGCCCGTGCTCGTCGCTTCGAGCGAGAGGATAAGGGCGGACCTCGGCTGGAAGCCCGAGAAGCCCGGGCTTGAAGCGATGATCTCCGACGCCTGGGCCTGGATGCGAGACCACCCCGACGGTTACGAGTAGGAGCCCCATTTGCGCGAGATGGAGCAGAGGGCGAGCAGGGCGTACACGAAGAAGTTTGGTGCGGAGCCCGAGGTCGTGGCCAGCGCCCCCGGCCGGGTGAACCTCATAGGGGAGCACACCGACTACAACGGCGGCTTCGTACTCCCGTGCGCCATCGACCGCCGCATCGCCGTCGCCGTGGGGACGGGCGAAGGCGGACTCTACTCCACCGACTTCGACGAGACGCGTCAGGTGGGGGAGAAGGACTCTTCCTGGGCCGACTACCCGCGGGGTGTTGCGTGGGCGATGGACGAGGCTGGATACGGGGTGGGGGCGTTCCGGGCGGCCTTCGCGGGGGACGTGCCGCCCGGCTCGGGTCTCTCGTCGTCCGCCGCCATCGAGGCCGCGACCGCACTCGCCCTCGACGCGCTCTCGGGGCTCGGGACCTCTCGCAAAAACCTCGCCGTCCTCTGTCAGCGGGCCGAGAACGAGTACGTCGGCGTGGGGAGCGGCATCATGGACCAGTATGCATCTCTTCTGTGCGAGGCGGGAGCGGCCCTGCTCGTCGACTGCCGCTCGCTCGAGGCACAGAGCGTCCCGCTCGACCTCGAAGACGCCGGCCTCGCCCTCGTCGTCTGCGACACCCGCGTCGAGCGCGGCCTCGCCGACACCGGCTACAACGACCGCAGGGCGGCGTGCGAGCGCGCGGCACGCGAGCTGGGCGTAAAGGAACTGCGCGACGCCACGGAAGAGAGCCTGGGGCTCCTCTCGGGAGAGGAGCTAAAACGCGCGCGGCACGTCGTCTCCGAGAACGCCCGCGTCCTGGAGGCGGTCGAAGCACTCGAGGATAGTAAGTTCGACGAGTTCGGGCGCCTGATGTACGCTTCGCACGCCTCGCTGCGCGACGACTACGAGGTCTCTACCCGCGAGCTCGACGCCTTCGTGGAGATATCGGAGGAGCACGGAGCCAGGGGGGCGCGTCTCACGGGCGCGGGTTTCGGTGGGTGCGCGATCGCCCTCGTGGCGGAAGGCAAGACCGCCGCGCTCGCGAAGGCCTGCGCGGAGGTGTTCGCCGGGCGCGGGTTCGAGGAGCCGGTGTTCTACGAGTTCGTGCCCTCGGCCGGGGCGGAAGTCGCCCTTTGAGCCGGGGAGCGGGTTCCCGTCCCGAGCCTGCGGCCGGGGATCTTTAGGTGGGAGGGTCGTAGATGAGCCTGGAGTCGAGAGAGCGCAGCTTGCGGGAACTGATGGAAGGACGTGGCGTCGGGACGCTCCTCCTTAGCCGTCCTGCGAACTTCGCCTGGTACACGGGCGGCGCAGACAACAGGGTAGACCGCGGGGACCCCGTCGGGGTGGCGAGCGTCTTGCTCACACAGGATGCCGCCTACGTCCTGACCAACAACATCGAGGCACCGAGGATGCGCGAGGAGCAGACACCAGGGATGGAGGTGGTCGAGCATCCCTGGCAAGAAGAGCCGGCTGCGCTCCTGCGGGAGCTGACCGGCGGGACCGCCACTGGAGCGGATTTCCCCTCCGGGTTCGGGCCTGACCTGTCGGCGGAGATCTCACCTCTGCGCTACGTCCTCGACGAGGAGGCGATCGAGGGCTACCGGCACCTCGGAGCAGATACGGCCAGAGCGATGTCGGAGGTGGCAGATTCCCTCTCGCCCGATACCGACGAGCTCGAGGCTGCGGCGCAGCTATCTGCCGCGTGCCTGAGGCGCGGCATGTTCACCCCTGTCCTTATGGCGGCCTCCTGGGAGCGGCTCGTACGCTACAGGCATCCGGTTCCGCACGGCGGCCCCCTCGGGAGAGGGGCCATGCTCGTCGCCTGCGCCGAGCGTGGCGGCCTCTTTTCTAACCTCACGCGCATGGTCTACTTCGACGACCCCGATCCCGAGACGGCCAGCCGCCAGGAGGCTTGCGATGAGGTCATGCGCCGCATGAGGGAGGAGGCGACCCGCCAGGGAAGTACCCTGGCCCAGGCTTTCGAGGACTGCCGCCGTTTCTACGCTGAAGCGGGTTTCCCTGAGGGTTGGAGGGACCACCATCAAGGAGGTATGACGGGCTACGCCTCGCGCGAGGTTATCGCGACCCCGACGGCGGACCAGGAGATGAAAGAGGGTCAGGCTTTCGCCTGGAACCCTTCGCTTCCCGGCGCGAAGTCGGAGGAGACCTTCGTCCTCGGTCCCGACAGACGCGAGATTTTGACGCGCTTGTAACAAGCTTGTAAAGCTCAGGTTAAGACAGGATCCTGGCCGTTTAGCCGGCTCTTCTGCCGGGTACCCAAAAATATAGGTTAACGAAAGGAGCGTCCTCGTGGCTAACGAGTTGCAGGGCAAGAAGATCGCAATCCTGCTCGCCCCTGTGGGCAGCGAGCAGGTCGAGTTCACCGAGCCGAAGAAGGCCGTGGAGGCCGAAGGCGCGACGGTCGAGGTCGTCGGTATCGAGACCGGAGACGCCCAAACCATGAACAGCGACGTCAACCCCGGAGAGACCTTCACGGTGGAGAAGTCGTTCTCGGAGGTCTCCGCGGACGAGTACGATGGCCTGATCGTGCCCGGCGGCACCGTCGGGGCGGATAACCTGCGCGGCAGCGAGGAGGCCGTCGACTTCGTGCACTCCTTCTTCGAGCAGGGCAAGCCGGTCGGTGTGATCTGCCACGGACCGTGGACGCTCGTCGAGGCCGGCGTGGTAAGCGGCAGGACGCTAACCTCCTACCCGACCCTCCAGACCGACATCCGCAATGCGGGTGGTAACTGGGTGGACGAGGAGGTCGTCGTAGATCAGGGGCTCGTCACGAGCCGCAACCCCGACGACCTGCCCGCTTTCTGCTCGAAGATCGTCGAGGAGTTCGCCGAGGGCAAGCACGAAGATCAGAAGCGAAGCGCTTAGAGGCCCAGTACACACGAACTTCACCGGGTCCCGTTTGAGACGGGACCCGGTTTTCGTTCTGTGTGAACGTGGGGACTGATACTGTCGGCTCGCGTGCGGGCGTTTGTGCGGAGCATCTTTACCCGGATCTCCACTCGGGATGTGGGCCGGTTGGTTTATCCGTCGGTGAGAGGGGTAAGAAGTTCGCTCAGGTGATTGCAATCGGCACAGGAGGACAGATGCCGCAGAGAGTCGAAGGAAGCATAGATGTAGTAGCTCCGGTCGAGAAGGTTTACGACTACTGGAAGACGCTGGAGAACCTGCCGCAGTTCATGACCAACGTCGAGGAGGTTCGCCAGACCGGTCCCGACACGACCCACTGGGTCGTCAAGGGTCCTCTCGGGGCCAAACTCGAGTTCGACGCCAGGACCACCCAGAACGAGCCCAACGAGGCGATAGGGTGGAACACCGAGAACGGCCAGGTTCAGACTTCGGGCCAGGTGCGCTTCAAGGAGCTGGGCTCTGATCGCACGCGCGTCGAGGTCCAGATGAACTACTGGGACGCACCCGGCGGCAAGGCCGGCGAGGTCGCCTCCAGGCTCGTCGCCAACCCGCAGGTGATGGTGCAGCAGGACCTGCAGAACTTCAAGGAGATCCTCGAGGGCACGGCGACCCCCGAGGACATCCAGCAGCGCCCCGCGGCGGCCACAGCCCAGAGCAGCGCCGTGGCGTTCCTGACCTCGGGTACCGGACTACTCGTCCTCGGCGGGGGCGTCGTCCTCTGGCTCCTGATGCGCAGGCGCGGCGGCGACTCCTCACGCGGCAAGTCCCGCATCATCTTCGAGTTCTAGAGACCCACAAACGAACCGCCTGGGGCCTCTTTATGAGGCCCCAGGTTTTTCTCCGGGAAGAGAACGGGGACCCCCAGGGGACCCCGTTCGCGTTCTCTCGGAGGCCGGACTAGCCTCCGAGCGGTACGTCTCCGAAGATTAGGACCTGCCTGCTCATGTCGAAGTAGATAGTGCTCGTCAGCTTGAAGAGCTCGACCAGTACGTCGGCGTCGTCTGCGGGGGGACGGACCGCGTACTCTTCCGCGCCGTTGTCCAGGATGAGCTGGAACGAGAACTTGCCGGGCGCTCCGCGCTCCTGCTCGCTCCAGTTCGCGTGTACGTCCGTGACCTGACGCACCATGATGCTCTGCTCTGTATTCTGCTCAGACATTCCAGTCCTCCTGTGAACTCGTTATCCCAGGGGGATGTTGTTGGGGACGAGTACCTTGCGGTCGAGGTCGAAGTAGACGGCCTTGGCCCGTTTGAAGAGCTCGATCATCACCTTGGTATCCTCTGCGGTGGGCTGCAGGACGTACTCTTCTGCCCCGTTATCCAGGATCAACTGCACCGTGAAGGCCCCGTGTTCGCCACGACCGTGCTCGGTCCACGAGAACTGCACGTCCGTGACCTGGCGCACTCGGATCGTCTGTTCGGTGTGCTGCTCCGCCACCTATACTCCTCTCTTCTGAGTTGGTAACTGCCTGGAGTGCTTTTTGCCCGCGAGGGGTGCGTCTAAACCCTGACGCTCCTGCCCGAAACTAGATCTCGCCTATCTTCACCGCCAGGATGAAGTCGTTCTCGGTGAGGCCGTCTACGCTGTGCGTGAAGATCGTAACATCGGCGTAGCCCCAGCCGAAAGCTATCTCTGGATGATGGTCCTGCTCTTCGGCGATCCGGCCAATCGGCTCACTTGGCGTCAGCAGCGTGACCCGCCTCGGCGAAGTGCTCGTCGTAGAGACGCATCGAGTGCCTGACCGCGTCCTTCGCTTCTTCGGGGTCGGAGAACTCGCCCACGTTTACCTCCTTCCCTTCCAGGACCTTGTAGTCCTGGAAGAAGCGCTTGAGCTCATCCAGCCGATGCTCGGGCAGCTCGCCGTGATGCTTGTAGGAGCGATACTCCGGGTCGTCGAGGTGGACGCAGATGATCTTCTCGTCGTTCTCCCCCTCGTCCACCATGTGCATCATCCCGATCGGACGCGCCCTCAGGAGGCTCAGAGGCTGGACCGGCTCCTGCATCAGGACCAGCACGTCGAGAGGGTCCTCGTCGTCCCCCAGGGTCCTCGGGATAAACCCGTAGTTGGAGGGGTAGATCACGGACGAGTACAGGATACGGTCGACCTTCAAGAGCCCCGTCTCTTTGTCCAGCTCGTACTTGACCTTGGAGCCTTTGGGGATCTCGATCAGGGCCGTGAACTCCTCAGGGGCTTCGTCCCCGATCGGAACGTCGTGCCAGGGATGGGACATCTTGGTGGCTCCTTTCGGAGGACGTGATCGCGGGCGCCCGCGATTATACATCAGGCCCCGAGTCCCACGGGGTTACTTGCGGAAGCGCGTGGTTACGCAGACACGGTTCGCGGTGCCTTCTCTCTTGTACGGATTTCAGGTCATGCGGCGGAGGGTCAGCGGTGGGAATTCGGGCTTCTGCTTTTCGGCGAAAGCGGCGAGCCCGATCCCGTAGTCCTCGGAAGAGAGGGTCGCGCGGATGGCCGCCGTCTCGTATCGTAGCCCCTGCTCGATCGCCGTCTCCGAGGCGAGGTCTACCGCAGCCTTGGCGTAGGCGAGCGCAAGAGGGCTGTTGGCTGCGATCTCTCCGGCCAGTGCCAGGGCCTCATCCATCAGGGAGCCAGCCGGCACGACACCACTGATCAGCCCCATCTCCAGCGCCGCACCTGCGTCTATCCTCCTGCCCGTCAGGATCAACTCCTTCGCCTTCGTCGGTCCGACGAGGCGGGGCAGCCGCTGCGTACCGCCCGCGCCTGGCACTATGCCGATGCCCACCTCGGGGAGCGCGAATCGTGCACCCTCGACGGCGATGCGGAAGTCGCAGGCGAGCGTGATCTCCAGCCCTCCGCCGAAGGCCAACCCGTTGAGGGCGGCGATCGTGGGCACCTGCAAGCGAGCAAGCCGTTCGACGAAGGCACCCAAGGCCCTGTTGTGGGACCACCTCTCGTCTGCGTCCATCTCGGCGCGCTCTTTCAGATCGACCCCGGAGCAGAAAGCCTTCTCGCCCGCGCCTGTGAGGACCATGACCCTGACCTCGCCCGAGCCCTCGATCTCTTCGAGCGCCTCGCCCAATTCGCCGACGATTTGGCTGCCCAGCGCGTTGTAGCGGTCGGGACGGTTGAGCATCACCGTCGCCACGCCCGCCTCCGTACTCACCAGGATCTGCTCGAAGCGCTCGCTCTCCACGCTGATCACCCCTCTTCCATTCCAGTGCACGCCAGGAAGCGTTATTGTCTACAATCCTGACCGTCCATACAATCAGTTCTGTCGAGACACAGGCGGCTACGCCGTTAGGAGATCGAGATGGTCGATATTGCCG
>CADDZK010000086.1 GCA_902812425.1 Actinomycetota bacterium | reverse complement strand
GGGTTGGCTCTCGTCTGAGGTGCTGCTATCAGGCGCTGTGCTCTGCGGTGCCGCGTTCGGCGCCTCGGAGCCGTCGGAAGACTGGTACTGGTCGGCCGGCTCGGCACTGGCGGTGAGCGTCGTGAAAGATACGAAGCCCACGGCCACGAATACCGCCAAGAGAATTGGAATAAGCCGACGCACGTGGCCCCCCTCCCAAGTTCGTACTTGCGTCGGCAGACATTGTACCTGCGTTGTCCCCAGAAAGCACTACTTCGGTAAAGAATTTTTCAGATTCTTTAAACGAACGTTACATCCGGGTAAAGTCTGCGGGGGCGAAGGGCGGGACGCGCGTCCCGCCCTTCCCATATTCTCCCTTCAGGCACCCGTCTCTACGGGGCGTCTGACGGCCTTGGACTCGCCCGCCGGGTCGGAGAGCCAGCGTGTGATCTCGACCTTGTTCTCGGTGAAGAAGCGGACACCGTCCTTACCTGTGGCGTGCAGGTCGCCGTAGAAGGAGTTCTTGATCCCGTTGAACGGGAAGAAGGCCATCGGGGCCGCGACCCCGACGTTGACGCCGAGCATCCCTGCCTCGACCCTCTCCCTCCAGTAACGGACCGCGGAGCCGTCTTCCGTGTAGATCGAGCAGGCGTTTCCGAACGGCGAGCCGTTGGTGAACTCGACGGCCTCTTCGAGGCTGTCGACACGCACCACGGAGAGGACGGGGCCGAAGATCTCCTCGCGTCCGACCCGCATCTCCCCCGTCACGTGGTCGAGGAGCGTCGGGCCCATGAAGAAGCCCTCTTCCCTCGGTGGCTCCCTGCCGTCGAGGACGACCTCGGCCCCCTCCTCTTCGCTGAGATCGACGTAGGAGCGGACCTTCTCGCGGTGGGAGTCGCGGATGACGGGGGTGAGCTCCGAGCCTTCCTCCTTACCAGGCCCGACCTTCATCGAGGCGGCGGCCTCTTTGAGCTTTCCTACCAGATCATCCGCGACCTCACCGACGGCTACGAGCACGCTCCCCGCGAGGCACCGCTCGCCAGCGTTGCCGTAGGCCGAGGAGATGATGTTGGGGATGGCCTTCTCGAGGACGGCGTCGGGCATGACGATCATCGAGTTCTTCGCCCCTGCGAGCGCCTGAACTCGCTTGCCGTGGGCCGAGCCGTGCGTGTAGACGTGCTCGGCGACGGGCTGGGACCCGACGAAGGAGACGGCCTTTATGCCGGGGTGCTCGAGGATCGCATCGACGGTCTCCCTTGCCCCGTTGACGATGCTGAAGACGCCCTCGGGCAGCCCCGCCTCCGTCAGGAGCTCTCCGAGCCTCACCGCGCACAGGGGCGTCCTCTCGGAGGGCTTCAGGATGTAGGCGTTGCCCGCCCCTATCGCGACGGGGAGCGTCCACAGGGGGACCATACAGGGGAAGTTGAACGGGGTTATGGCCGCGACCACCCCGAGTGGGTAGCGCCAGGAGGAGTTGTCTATGCCCCTGGCGACGTCGCGCACCGTCTCGCCCATCATGAGGGTCGGCATCCCGCAGGCGAACTCGACCACCTCTATGCCACGGCGAACCTCTCCCCCGGCGTCCCTTGCGTCCTTCCCGTTCTCCAGGGTTACCAGGTCCCTCAGCTCCTCGAAGTGCTCCTCGAGGAGCGCCTTGAAACGGAAGAGAATCCTCGTGCGCTCGACGACCGGCGTGGCCGCCCAGGAAGGGAACGCTTCTTCCGCCTCCTTTACGGCCCTGTCGACGTCCTCTTTCGTCGAAAGGGGGGTCTCCGCGACGACCTCTCCCGTGGCCGGATCGTAGACGGGTTCCGTGTCGCGTCCGTCTCCCTCCTCCCACGTTCCCCCGATGAGGTTCCTGACCTCAAGACCTTTCTCGCTCGTTTGCATCTCGTCCTCCTTACTTGCCTTGCTTGCCGAATGCTTCCAGGTTCTTGCGGTAGAGGTCGAAGGGGGCGTTCAGCAGATTGGCGTAGGAGTTCATCGCCTCGCCGAGCATCGCCTGGAACGCCTCCATCTGCTTCTCCGAGCCCTCCATCAGGGTGCGGGCCACCTCCTGGCTACCCTGCATCCCCTCGCGGAGCTCGGTGGTCACATCCCCGAAGAAGCTCTGGATCAGGTTCGTGCTCTGCTCCTGGAGCGCGGTGTTGCGCTCTATGACCTCCCTGTAGGCTTCGAGGCTCTCCGCGAGGGCACGGCTGGTGCGCTCCTGGCTCTTGATCGCCTCCTCGACCGCGTTGGTGTGGCTCTCCATGGCCCTCGTCAGCGCCCTGTTGGCCTCGGCCTGGCTCTCGAGCAAGCCCGTAACGCTCTCGACCCAACCCTGGGCGAGCTGGACGTTCCTCTGCTGGGCGTCGACCGCGCTGCGGACGACCTCCCTGTAGGGCTCGCCGAAAGCCTCCGTCAGCCTCCGCGCCGCGTCCGTTCCTTGACTCTCCGACACTCGTTCCTCCTTCCACCTCTCTCATTGGACATTCTACCCACTCCGGGAGCCGATTTATCCGGGGATGGCGCGCAAACTTACCAGAGACACGCGCTTTAATCATCATTTTGCCTCTCTCCCATTCGAAACTCGCTCCTGTCATCTTCTTCAGCGCCAGATACGTAAAGGAAGTTGAGTGTTGAAAAGGGACAGGAGGTGACTACGATTCACCGCATGGATACGAGAAGCGGAGGGATCAAGAGCGCTCTCGTCGAGAGACTGACCGAGGCGAGGGAGAGGACGAGGTGGCTGCTGCGTACGGTCTCAGACGAGGACCTCGCCCTCCAGCACGACCCGATAATGAGCCCCCTGATCTGGGACTACGGCCATATCGGCAACTACGAAGAGCTGTGGCTCCTCGAGAAGGCCTTCGGGAAGGGCCTCTCGAACCGGGATCTCTACGACATATACGACGCCTCCCTCCATCCCCGCGAGGAACGCCCCTCGCTGAATCTGCTCGACCGCGAAGGCGCCGACGTCTACCTCGACGCCGTCCGCGAGGCGGTGCTCCGGGCGGTCGAGGCTGCTGATTTAGCAAGAGAGGATCCCCTGCTAAAAGCCGGCTTCGTCTACCACATGATCCTGCAGCACGAGTGCCAGCACAACGAGACCATGCTCCAGACCCTCCAGCTCATGCGGGGCGAGGGCTACAGGCCGCAGTCCATGGTAGAGCTTCCCGAAGGGAACCCCACGGACGAGATGGCCCACGTCGAGGGCGGCACCTTCATCATGGGGACCGACGACAGGGCCTGGGCGCTCGACAACGAGCGCGACGCCCACGAGGTCGATGTGGAGGGCTTCTATCTGGACAGGACGCCCGTCACCAACCGCGCCTACCTGGGGTTCCTGGAGGACGGCGGCTACGAGCGCGAGGACCTGTGGTCATCCGAAGGGTGGGCCTGGATCCAGTCTCAGCGCATCTCGGCCCCCAAGCACTGGTATCAGAGGGAGCCCCACTCCTGGTGGACCGAGCGCTTTGGCTTCGACGAGCCCCTGTCTATGGATGCCCCCGTCGTGCACGTCTCCTTCTACGAGGCCGACGCGTACGCCAGGTGGGCCGGAAAGCGCCTCCCGACCGAGGCGGAGTGGGAGAAGGCGGCCTCTTGGGACCCGAAGACAGGGACCAAGAGGCTCTTTCCTTGGGGCGACGAGCCGCCGACCCCGGAGAAGGCGAACCTCGACCAGCTAGCCTTCATGCCGGCTGAGGTTGGAGCGTACCCGGCGGGGGCGAGCGCTTACGGAGTTCTGGGCATGATCGGGGACCTCTGGGAGTGGACGGCGAGCGACTTCGCGGCCTACCCGGGTTTCGAAAGCTTCCCCTACCGCGAGTACTCCGAGGTCTTCTTCGGCCCCGACTACAAGGTGCTGCGCGGCGGTTCCTGGGCCACCCGCCCCGACGCCATACGCAACACCTTCCGTAACTGGGACTACCCGATCCGCCGTCAGCTCTTCGTGGGATTTCGCTGTGCGAAGTAGGTTTCAGGCTTCAGGCATCAGGCTTCAGTTTGGACCTACCGGCTGCGTCATCCGGCTTCGCGTTACGCGTCGTGAAGGTCTGAATTCTGAAACCCGCGACCTGAAGCGCGAAGCCTGACGATGTGCCGCATGGTCGGATACCTCGGCGGACCGGAGGCGTCGCTCTCATCTGTAGTGTTGGAAGGAGAGCACTCGCTGCTGGTGCAGAGTTACGCACCCAGAGAGATGATGAGTGGGGTGGTCAACGCCGACGGCTTCGGGGTGGGATGGTACGTAGCGGGCGACGACGAGCCGGCGGTGTACCGCTCGAACGGGTCCCTGTGGTCCGACCGGAGCTTCGCGGGGATCGCCCCGAAGATCGGGGCGCGCACCATCTTCGCCGCCGTCAGGAGCGCGACGCCCGGGTTGCCGGTCGAGGAGAGCGGGGTTCCGCCTTTCTCCTCGGGACCTTTCATGTTCATGCACAACGGTGCGATAGAGGACTTCAGGCGGAGGGCGATGCGCCCGCTTCGCGACTCTCTGAGCGACGAGGCGTACTCGGGACTGCTCGGGGTGACGGACTCAGAGACGATCTTCGCCTGCCTGCTCGACTTCTTGAGGGGGGCCCCCGCAGACCTCGCGGGCGCCACGGGAGAGACGATTCGTCACGTTACCGAAGTCTGCGAGAGACTGGGGATCAAGGCCGCTTTGAACCTGGCCGTGACGGACGGAGAGGCGATGGCCTTCACCCGGTACTCCACGGAGGGGCCTGGTAACTCGCTGTACTGCCTCGAAGATGCAGGGGCATTCCCGGGGGCCTTCGTCGTCGCCTCTGAGCGGCTGGACGCAGACCCGGCCTGGCGCGAGGTCCCCGACAGGCATCTGCTCTGGGTGCGCCGCGAATCAGGCGCGACGCTCGCCCCGCTGTAGGCTGCTGCGATCGGCCGCGTTCTTTCTAAGCCGGCGAGAAACCTTCGAGTGAGAGGGGTTCTTCGTTGCCATGTCTGATGGGTCCGGGACGGCCGAGGTGAAGGGCGAGGAGGTCGTGTACCCTGTCGGGATCCGAGCCCTCGAACGGCGCGGGAGAGCCGGCCACCTCGTACCATTCGTTCGCGCCGGCGTAGCGTACCCTCGCGAAGAGTCGGTCGCCCTCTATCGTGGTCTCGAGCTCGAGGTCGCCGGTGATCGCACCCACCTCCCTGGTCATGACACCCCCCGCCGTCGAGGCGAAGACCGAACGCCGTTCTCCAGCCGCCATCTAGCGCGACGGGCAGGTCGAGAGCATCTGCTTTAGGGCGCTCTTCTCGGCGCTGGTCACGGAGAGCTCCCAATAGTATTTGATCCCCACCCACTTCTTGGCGTAGGTACACCAGTAGGCCTTTCTCGGGGGTTTCCAGGCCTCGGGCCCCTTGTCTCCCTTGGACTGGTTGAGCCCGTCGTCGACGATGAGTACGTCCCTGGGGATGTTGGCGAACCTCTCGCGCCTCGCCGAATCCCATGTGGAGGCCCCGCTCCGCCAGGCGTTGGCGAGGGGGACGACATGGTCGCCGTCGAGGTCGGAGGGGTCGGTGTAGGTCGCCCCGCCGTAAGGATCAACCCACGTGCCGCTCACGACGTCGCAATACTGCTGGACCACCTCGCCTTTGCCGTCGCGGATGAGGGCCGCGTCCCTCGCGTCACAGGAGCCGGGGTCGGGCGTCCCAGCGGGCAGCGTCCAGCCGTACTCCTGGGCGTCGGACCAGTGGGAGAAGAGGTCCCTGGAGTAGCCCGCCATGGAGCCCGCGGGAGCCACCTTCAGATCGGCGAGCTTCTCGGAGACGGGGGTATGGGAGGAAGCCGTCGCCCTCTCCGGGACAACCCGTACCCCGCAGGCGGACATCAGGACCGCCACGAGCGTCGCAGCCAGCGCGGTGATGACCGCCGTTCTGGATACCAAGCTGTCCTCTTGTCTATCTCTCGAGTCCACTGGGTGTGTTTCCCCTGCGCGTCGCTGCCGCAACCTGGCGGGGATTCTATCGTACCGGCTCGCCTGCGTAATTAGAGGAGCCGGCACAGCTCAGAGGCTCCTGGGGGCTTCTAGCTGCGCGGGATCATCGACGCGATAATATACCCGTTTCCTCCCTGACCCGGCGATCGGCCTGCACTGTCCAGCTACCGTGCACCTTCCAAACCCGAGCGATTACCGGCGCACCCACAGGATGCGCTACCGTTGCCTTTCCCTGCGTGTCGTAGTTGACCACCTCATCGGGCATATACACCCATCCAAGCAATCTTATGGGCCTTCCCACCAACCTCGACGATGCTTCCTGAGACCGGGACAAAGTATATAAAGGGACCACATGACCCCCTAGAAATAGCCACCTGGCCTATATACCGAGCCCCAGCCACGGAGTATGCTACTTGCGTAACGTTGCGGGACGCGAGTTCTTTGCCGTTCCCCCCTTGATGAGGAGAAAGTGAAGATGATCAAAGTAGTTAACCTCAAGGCATGGGTAGCGCTGCTTGTAGCTGCCATAGCCGCCACCATGGTGATGGCCCTGGTCGATGGGACCAAGCCTGCCAAGGCAGGTGCCTTCCCTGGCAAAAACGGCCACATAGCCTTCGACAGCACCCGCGGCGGCACCAACAACTTCGAGATCTACTCTATGAACCCCGACGGCTCCCTTCAGACCAACCTATCCCACTCTGTGGGAAACATCAGTGCTTCCTACTCAGCCAACGGCAAGAAGATAGCTTTCAGCAGCGCTCGCGACGGCAACAACGAGATCTACTCCATGAACGCGAACGGCACCTTGCAGACCAGGCTGACTACAAACCCTGCCTCTGACCAGTTTCCTTCCTACTCGCCCAACGGCAAGAAGATAGCCTTCCAGAGTGAACGTGACAACAATTACGAGATCTACATCATGAACGCAAACGGCACCGGGGCCAAACGGCTAACCACCGACCCGGCAGAGGACATAAACCCTGCGTGGTCGCCCGATGGCAAGAAGATCGTCTTCGTAAGCGCCAGGCTTGACGGCGATCAAATCTGGGTGATGAACGCCGATGGCACCCACCAGAGAAGGCTGACCAGTTCGGGGCAAAATTTCGTCCCTTCATGGTCCCCTTCGGGCAAGAAGATAGTCTTCTCCAGCTCCCGTGATCTCAACTACGAGATCTACTCCATGAACTCCGACGGCACCCACCAGACCAACCTCACCAACAACTCTGCCTATGATAGAAACCCTTGCTACTCACCGAGCGGCAAGCAGATAGCTTTCCAGAGCCTCCGTGACGGCAATTCTGAGATCTACAGGATGACCTCCTCAGGAGATCAACAGACCAACATTACCAACAACCCGGCCTACGACGACCGGCCCAATTGGCAACCGCTGCATTAGCGCGCATAGAGGAACTGGGGTGCCGCAGCCGTCGTCCGGGCGACGGCTGCGGTCTTATCTTTGCTGGGCGTGCTCTTACCTCCTGGCGATCTTCTCTATAGATCCTCTTCTTTTCCCGTGCTCACATACGGACACAGTAGAGCCTTCGGTGATCCCGCGCAGGCCACTGATCGCCATACTAAAGTCCGACGCTTCCGGCCCCTCTCATGGGTACAAAAATATGTCACCCGGCAGATGTGC
Source organism: Actinomycetota bacterium (assembly GCA_902812425.1). GTDB lineage: Bacteria > Actinomycetota > Rubrobacteria > Rubrobacterales > Rubrobacteraceae > Rubrobacter_D. Next base: position 5,257 of record CADDZK010000086.1, on the reverse strand, counting down.
TACGCCGTAGCGCGGGTTTACGCTTCGCTCGTTACGTAACGGGGCGGAGGTTCGACACCCTTCTTCCTCCGCTCCAAGAAAGAAGGGTGTACGGGGATGAGCAAGATCGTTCTACTGTTGGCTTCGATAGAACTAGCCTTGCTGCTCGCATGCGGGGTGGCTCTGGCGGCCTCCATCGCAGAAGTTCACAGCGGGTATGTCTGGCCGCCTGGATAGGGTTCAAATCTACGTCGGCCTTGTCGGATCTACCGTCCCCGGCGACCTGAAAGTGTCGATCCGGACCCTAGACAGCTCGGGTTTCCCGTCCAGCAGCGAGACCCTGGGCCAGGGTAGCAAGCCTGTGGGCAACTTCACCATGAATGACCCCGCAGATTGGATGGAGGTTGTGCTGGCTCAGCCGGCCTCGGTCTCCTCCGGCACCAAGTACGCGCTCCTCCTGAGTTCGGCAACCCGGGCCAAGGTGCCTGTTACGACTGGAGGGCGAGCAAAAACGATCCCTACTCCAGAGGCGATGCCGAGAGCTTCGCGAACGGCCAGTGGTCCATCCGCACTGATACCGGCGTCCCCATGGACTTCGCCTTCAAGACCTTCGTCGACGGCAAGGCACCGACGGTCACGAAGTGGACACCGACGGGAAAGCAGGTCTCCCCCACAGCCAAGCCGAAGGTCGCCTTCTCCTAGGAGATGGTTAAGACCTCCGTGGAAGCCCCGGACACCTTCACGCTCTGGAAGAAAGGCACCACCAAACCGATAGGTCCAACGGTAGCCTACGTCGAGACCCTGAGCGGCCAGCACAAGGCGATCCTGACGCCAGCGAGGAACCTCCGATCAGGAGTAACCTACACCGCTAAGATCACCTCTGCGGCCACCGACGTGGCAACCCGCTGGCTAGCCCGAAGCGCTGGTCGTTCACCGTCAGGTAAGCAGTGCGAGGAAGGCCAGAGCCCACAATTACACAAAGTTACATTCACGGTGTAGGACTTCAGGAAGGCACCACGGTCGCGCTCCAGTTCTTACGCGTGCGTAGGGAGACAATCAGGGCGGGGACGAAAGACCCGGCTCTTCTGCAAGTTGTCGGAATATATGCCGTTCGGCAGATGCCTCGACCCTTGCACCTGCTCGACAGGGTTCTCAATACCGGGAGCCGGTCTACATCCCCTCACTGGCCACTCCCGCGTTCTCTCGCTGGCCGAGCCGCCGCAACTCCATATCAGGCGCCCGGCCTTCATGCTATGCGGGCGCTCCCGGTGAGTACTACAGTATTCACCGCAACTTTCACGTCAGACCCGTCGGATTGAGACTGCGTCCTCAAGTTCGGGTCCAGGAGGGCGCCCTTAGTCGGGGCTGACGCCTATCTGCCAGCCCCTCCTTCCGGACCTTAATCCTCGGCGTTCAGCCGCATCCTTCAACCGGTGGCCTCGATGGTCCTATGAATGTGGCCCTGCGTTCCTAACTTCATCCGAGACCTGCGACTCGAACCTCTGGAAGTTCTCCCTGAAGAGATCTGCAAGTTTTGTGGCCTGCTCGTCGTAGGCGTCGGTGTCTTCCCAGGTCCCGCGGGGGTCGAGGAGGCTGCTGTCCACACCTGGCACCTCCACGGGCACGTTGAGGCCGAAGACGGGGTCCTCTCTCGTCTCGGCGCCGTCCAGCTTGCCCTCGATCACGGCGCGAACCATCTCGCGGGTCGCGGCGATGTCTATGCGGCTACCGACGCCGTACGGACCGCCAGACCAGCCGGTGTTGATCAGGTAGCACCGCACGCCGTGTTCTTTCAGCCTCTCCGAGAGCATCTCGGCGTAGGTCGTGGCCGGCAAGGGCAGGAAAGGCGCGCCGAAGCACGTGGAGAACGTAGCCTCGACCTCGGACTCCATCTCGGCCTCGGTCCCCGCGAGCTTCGCCGTATAGCCCGAGAGAAAGTAGTAGGCTGCTTGCTCGGGCGAGAGGGCGCTTATGGGCGGCAAAACCCCGAAAGCATCGGCTGTGAGGAAGAGGACGGCCTTGGGGTGGCCGCCCGTCCCCGAAGGGACGGCACCCGCTATGTACTCCAGCGGGTAGGCGGCGCGGGTGTTCTCGGTGATGGAGGAATCCGAGTAGTCTACCTCGCGGGTGCGGCGGTCCATCGCCACGTTCTCCAAGACCGTACCGAAGCGCACTGCCTCGTAGATCTGGCGCTCCTTCTCCGGGGAGAGGTGAATCGTCTTCGCGTAGCAGCCGCCCTCGAAGTTGAAGACCCCGGAGTCCGACCAACCGTGCTCGTCGTCCCCGATCAGGTCCCGCTCGGGGTCGGCGGAGAGGGTGGTCTTGCCCGTCCCCGAGAGCCCGAAGAAGAGCGCCACGTCCCCATCCTTCCCCGCGTTGGCCGAGCAGTGCATCGGGAAGACGCCGCGTTCCGTCGGCAGGACGAAGTTAAGCACGGTGAAGATGCTCTTCTTGATCTCCCCCGCGTAGGCCGTGCCGCACACAAGTACCACCTTGCGCTCGAAGTCTATCCCGATAAAGGTCTCCGACTCCGTGGCGTCCTCCTCAGGGTCTGTGAGAAACCCAGGGACCGAGATCACGGTCCAGTCGGGCTCGAAAGAGTCGAGTTCCTCCTTCGACGGGCGCCTGAAGAGCTGCCTCGCAAACAGCGCCTGCCAGGCGTGCTCGGTTACAACGTGGACGTTCAGCCTGTAGCGGGGGTCGGCGCCGGCGTAAGCGTCTACGACGTAGATCTCCTCCAGGTTCTCGACGTACGCCGCAGCCTTCTCCAGGAGCGCCCCGAAGGCGTCGCTGGAGAAAGGCTTGTTGCCCGTGCCCCAGTCCACCGCCTCCCTCGTAACGTCGTTCTCGACGATAAAGCGGTCCTTCGGGGAGCGGCCCGTGCGTTTGCCCGTCCTGACGACGAGGGCCCCGGAGCCGGAGATCATACCCTCCCGTTTCCTTACGGCCGCCTCGACCAGGCGGGCGGGCGGCAGGTTTTCGTGCACGGCCCCTACGTTCTCTACCCCGAAGCGCTCCAGCGTCATCTTGCGAACCGCCAGATCCATATATTCCCTTTCACCCTGTCGAACCCGGTGCCGAGAACACCGACGGTCCGCATCTTTTCCTCTCGCCTCAGGGATTCTAACAAAGCCCCCATACCGTCGTCTGCACGGCTGTTTCCGGATCGGCGGGGCCGGGTAGGAGAAGATACAATCCGTTTGAATGGCGACTGTGCCGAGGAGGTAAGTGGTGACGCAACAGATCAACCAGGAGACCGCGGGTGCCGAGCAGTGGCGTGCGCTCGCGCAGCAGTTGAGGGCCGACAGCATCAGATCCAGCTCAGGCGTGGGCTCGGGGCATCCCACCTCGTCCATGTCGGCGGCCGACCTGATAGCCGTGCTGATGAGCAAGTATTTGCGCTACGACTTCGACGACCCCGGGAACCCGAACAACGACCACCTGATCTTCTCTAAAGGCCACGCCTCTCCCCTTCTCTACTCTGCATACAAGGCGGCGGGCGCCATAACCGACGAAGAGCTTATGACCTTCCGCACGTTCCACAGCCGCCTGCAGGGCCATCCGACCCCCCAGATCCCCTGGGTCGACGTGGCTACGGGCTCCCTCGGCCAGGGACTCCCTATAGGCGTCGGGGTCGCGCTGGCGGGCAAGTACCTGGACAGGCTCCCCTACCGCGTCTGGGTTCTCTGCGGGGACTCCGAGATGGCAGAGGGCTCGATGTGGGAAGCCTTCCAGCACGCCTCCTTCTACAAGCTCGACAACCTCGTCGCCATCCTCGACATGAACCGCCTCGGCCAGACCCGCGAGACGATGGACGGCTGGCACGGAGAGCACTACGAGGCCAGGGCCAGGGCCTTCGGCTGGCACACCGTCCAGATCGACGGCCACGACCCGGAACAGATAGACCAGGCCTACGCCGAGGCGCTGGAGCAGACCGGCACGCCGACCCTGATCATCGCGAAGACCAAGAAGGGACGCGGCGTCTCTTTCCTCGAAGACGTCGACGGCATGCACGGCAAGCCCGTAAGCCCCGACCAGGTGGATGCCGCACTCGAAGAGCTCGGCGGCACCAACGACCTCCTCGTCGAGGTGCGCAAACCCGACCCCGGCTCGGGTGAGAACTTCAGACCCGGCCTCACAGCGGAGCTGGATCTCCCGACCTGGGAGGTCGGTGACGAGGAGGCGACCCGTGGGGCCTACGGTGCTGCCCTGAAGGCGCTCGGCGCCGCCCGCGAGGACGTCGTCGCGCTTGACGGCGAGGTGAGCAACTCCACGTACTCCCAGGAGTTCGCCCAGGAATATCCCGAGCGCTACTTCGAGATGTTCATCGCCGAGCAGCAGATGGTCTCTGCGGCGGTGGGGATGAGCGTGCGCCACAGGGTCCCGTTCGCCTCCAGCTTCGCCGCCTTCCTCTCCCGCGCCTACGACTTCATCAGGATGGCAGCCATCTCGGGCGCTGACATCAAGCTCTCAGGCTCGCACGCCGGGGTCTCCATCGGTGAGGACGGACCGTCCCAGATGGCTCTAGAAGACATCGCGATGATGCGGGCCGTGCACGGCTCGACCGTCCTCCAGCCCTGCGACGCCAACCAGACGGCCAAGCTCGTCGCCGAGATGGCAGACACGGAGGGCATCGTCTTCCTGCGCACGCTGCGCCCGAAGACGCCCGTGATCTACGACCGTTCAGAAGACTTCCCTATCGGCGGCAGCAAGGTCGTGCGCTCCTCTGCCGACGACGCGGTTACCGTCGTCGCGACGGGCATCACCGTCCCCGAGGCCATAAAGGCCGCAGAGGAACTGCAGAAGAGCGAGGTTGCCGTACGCGTCATCGACGCCTACTCCATCAAGCCGATAGACGGCGAGACGCTGCGCGCCGCCGCACGGGCAACAGGCGGCAGGATCGTCGCCGTCGAGGACCACTGGCCCGAGGGCGGCCTGGGTGAAGCCGTCCTCTCCGCGCTCTCCGAGGAGGCGGATACCCTCCACTTCGAGCACCTTGCCGTAGAGATCATGCCTGGCTCCGGCAAGTCAGGAGAGCTGATGGACGCCGCAGGCATCGACGCCAGCCACATAGCGAGCGCCGTGCACAAGCTCCTGAACGCCTGAACGCGGAAGCCTCATCCCCGAAATAGGAGGCGGCCGGATGGCCGGCCGCCTCTCTGCTTCCCATGAGAGCGTTACTCCAGAGGCGCCGGATTATATCCCCTCGAACAGGCGTGTCATGCGTCGCCCGATGGCCGCCCTCGAAACGTTACGGGTCTCCCACAGATACGGAAAC
>CADDZK010000085.1 GCA_902812425.1 Actinomycetota bacterium | reverse complement strand
TAGACCTCTACTACTGGCCGACACCGAACGGATGGAAGATAACGATCTTCCTCGAAGAGACAGACCTCCCTTACACCATCGTGCCCGTGGACATAGGGTCCGGCGACCAGTACGATCCTGAGTTCCTGAAGATAAGCCCGAACAACAAGATGCCCGCCATCCTCGACCCCGAGGGTCCTGACGGGGAGCCCATCTCCCTCTCCGAGTCAGGAGCCATCCTGATCTACCTCGCCGAGAAGACGGGCCACTTCCTGCCTGAAGCCCCGCGCGAGCGCTACCTGGTGCTGCAGTGGCTGATGTTCCAGACGGGACACGTCGGACCGATGCTCGGCCAGGCGCATCACTTCCGCGGCTACGCCCCGGAGAAGATCCCCTACGCCATACAGCGCTACACCGACGAGGCCGCGCGCCTCTATCGGGTGATGGACCGGCGTCTCTCCGAGGCCGAGTACTTCGCGGGCGACGAGTACACCATAGCTGACATGGCGATCTTCCCCTGGCTCGTCTCCCACGAGCGCCAGGGCCAGGACCTTGAGGACTACCCGAACGTGAAGCGCTGGTACGAGGACATGGAGTCGCGCCCCGTCGTCGGGCGCGCGCTCGAGGTCGGCAAGGAGCTACGCCGCTCGCTGGATAACATGGACGACAATACCCGCCAGATGCTCTTCGGAGGCGGCCCGAACAGAAACTAGAAGGCGGCGGCACCCGCCTCGGCGACCTGCTGGTCCTGATCCACGGTCCCTGTGCTAAAGCCGACGGCTCCGACGATCTCACCGTCCCTCCTCAGGGGAACGCCTCCTGCGAAGACGACTATCCGGCCACCGGCCGCGTCGCTGAGGCCGAAGAGCTCCTGTCCTGACTGCGCGAGCGGTACGAGGTCTTTGGTCTCCATCTGGAACGCGACGGCCGTGTACGCTTTGTTTATGGAGACGTTGATGCTCCCGATAAAGGCGCCGTCCATCCTCACGTGCGCCTTCAGGTTGCCCCCTTCGTCCACGACGGCTATGTCCATCGGACAGTCGATCTCCTCTGCCTTCTTCTCGGCAGCGGCTATGACCCGGCGCGCGTCCTCGAGCGTAAGCACGACGAACCTCCCTGCTCCCTCCGTTACACCCGTAGAGAGTTAAGCAGGTCGGCCAGTCCGCGCAAGAACCGTATCCTAATGATCGCGCAGGGCGATACGGTATCCGACGGCGAGCAGGGGCGCCCCCCAGAGTATGGTGGAGACGAGAACCAGGCAGACGCCGGGGACCAGGAAGGGCGCGCCGAAGCCGAACGAAGAGGCGAGCAATCCCCCGGCCACCGGCCCGATAGCGTTGCCCGCAGAAGTGGCCGTGGCGGCGACGCCGAAAGCCTCGCCCTGGCGCCTGGGGTGTACGGCCTCGCGGATCGCGAGGTTGGCCAGGGGGATGGCGGTTCCGACGAACAGTCCCGTCAGGAGGCGCAGCGCCCACAGCATGGCGACGGAGTCGACCTCGGCCTGCGGCAGCGCGGAGATGCCAGCGAGGAGCAGGGTCCATATGATGACCTTCCGCGCCCCGAACCTCTCCGCGAGCTTCCCCCCGATCATGGAGCCGAACGAGGCGGCGAGGGCTCCCGTCGCGATGATCCAACCCGCCAGCGTCGCCACCCGCACGGGTTCGTCCATCAAGGTGGAGAGCAGACCCGGCAACGCGGGCGCGGCGCTCATGATCGCGACCTGCACCACGAAGAGCGCGAGCAGGCTCGGCGCGAGCCTCCTGTGAGGCAGCGGACCCTCGGCTTCGACGGCCTCCTCATCCTCAGCTTCATCTTGCGCGGGCCGTTCCTCCTTGACCCAGATGGAGATCAAGAGCGCGGAAGTCGCGAGCAGTACCGCCGTCACCCCGAAGGAGGCGCGGATGCCGACGAGGTCGGCGAACACGCCCCCGAAGAACGGTCCCGCCGCCGCGGCCAGGAAGATGACCATCTGCAGGGTCCCGAGCCTCGCCCCGGCCCTCTCTGGCGGCGCGGTCGCAGAGACGAGCACCGTCGCCGCAGCGACGGTACCCGTCAGGCACCCCTGCAGGGTCTTGAGCGCGAGTAACTGCCACGGGCTCCCCACGAGCCCCATCAGCCCGACGACGATGGAGCCTGCGACCGTCGCCCTGAGGAGCATCGGCTTCAATCCGACCCGGTCGCCGAGCCTGCCCCAGAGCGGCGCGGCCAGGGCCATCGTCACTGCCGTGGAGCTGTTGATCACACCGGCCCACGCCGCCGCACTTCCCGCATCCTCGACGCCGAGCGTCTGGACGTAGATCGGGATGAAAGGCAATACGAACGTGAACCCCATCGTCGCCGCGAGCTGCGAGACGAGCAGCACGATGAACGAGAGCCTCCCGTTGATTCGCAACGACTTCATTCGCCGCCCCCTCCCGCAAGGTAGCGGTCGTCAGGGACGGCGAGGTCTCCTCCGGTAAATGTGCTTCTGTGCCCGGCCGCCGTTGCAGACGACCATACGATCCTAAGTAGCGTAATTCTCCTTCCCGGATACTCCGGGGCTCGTGAGCCGCGGCAAACGCCGCCAGAAGATCGCGGGCCTACAGCCCGCGTAGAGAAGAGAGGCTAGAGACGCTCTGAAACCAAAGCCCAATGTCCTCCCACATACTCTCAAAAACTCTCACTCCGGATACGTTTCTCAAAAAACCTTCGCTACTGAGTGTAGCAAACGCCCCGCCGTAAATCCGATTTTGTAACTGTCTAAAGCGGCGATAAGGTGAAAGAACTCACGCCTGCTCGGAGCCTGAACCTCTCAAGGTCAACTGGATATAGATCCACTGTGAGAACCGGCGACCAGCGTTGCGAAAACGGTCTGGGGAATACGCGGTGCCGGGAGTATGCTCGGTACCGTCCGGAGGTTCTCAGAAGGAGAAAGGAATATACGGTCGCAGATCAAGGGACGGATGTGAATACGGTGTTCACGGTCGGGCATTCCAACCATTCTGTGGAGAGGTTCACCGGCTTGTTGAGGGAGCATGGGATCGAGATGGTCGCGGACGTCCGTTCGCACCCGTACTCCAGGCACGTGCCGCACTACAATGCCCGTTCTCTGGAGGAGATCCTGTCGCATTACGGCATCGGGTACCTCTTCCTCGGTGGGGAGCTAGGCGGAAGGCCTGAAGGAGAGATTTTCTACGACAGCGACGACCGGGTAGACTACGCGCTGGTTGGGCGTTCCCGGTCGTTCCTCGATGGTATAAGTAGGCTGGAGCAGCAGATCAGGACCCGCACGGTCGCCCTGCTCTGTAGTGAGGAAGATCCCGCCCGTTGCCACCGCAGGTTGCTCGTCGGGCGGGCCCTGGAGGAGCTAGGGTTCACGCTGCGTCACATCCGGGGCGACGGTAGCATCCAGATAGAGGGGGAGACGGACGGCGGCCAGCCGGCCCTGTTCCCTGAGATGGAGGCGAGACCACGGAAGTCTATACGATCGGCTTCACAAAGAAGACGGCGTCCGAGTTCTTCGGGAAACTGAAGGACGCCGGCATCGGGCGCCTCCTCGACGTGCGGCTGAACAATACGTCCAGGCTCGCCGGGTTCGCCCGCCAGGCCGACCTCCCATTCTTCCTGAAGGAACTGTGCGGCGCGGAGTACGTCTACGAACCACGGCTCGCCCCAACCCGCGAGATCTTCGACGCCTACAGGAAAGAAGGAAGATGGCCGGACTACGAGAGAGAATTCCTCGAACTCCTGCGGGAACGTCGCATCGAGGAGACGCTGGACAGGAACCTCTTCGACGTTCCTACCGTGTTGCTGTGCAGTGAGGCCGGACCGGAGCATTGCCACCGGCGTCTGGTCCTGGAATACCTTGACCGGGAATGGGGCGGCATCCGGGCCGTCCACCTTTAGGACCTTGCAGATACTCGTAAACCACCTGACGCGGATGCAGCCGGGCTACTTCTGCGTGGCCGGCGTGGACGTAGGTACGGCGCGCCACGTCCGTCCTGTGCTCGGGCGCGGCAGGCTCACCACCGAACTCCTCCGTCCCAACGGCGGCCCCTTCGACCTCGGATCGGTCGTTGACCTCGGGCCGACGATCCGCGCCGGCCATCCCCCTGAGCTAGAAGACTACCGCTTCGACCCATCGCAGGCGAGGTGGCTCTTCGACGAGAACCCGGACGATCTCTGGGACCTTCTCGACGGGCTGGCGCGTGATAGCCTTGAGGAGATCTTCGGCCCCGAGCTCGAGCTGTGGGACGAGAGCGGCACGGTCGAAGTCGGGGAGGGCAAAGCCTCGCTGGGCTGCCTGAGACCGGAGGAGCAACCGTGGCTGTACATTGACCACCGCGGTACGGTCAGGCTGGTCCTCGACTACCTGATGCCTTCAGTGGATCTCTCGGTAAACGACCTGAGGCTCTACGAGAAGGACCACAGAACACCCCGCCGGGATCTCGTATCCAGCATACAAAGCCGCCTCGCAGCCGGCGTCGAGGTGATCCTGAGTGTCGGCCTGACGCGGCCCTGGCGCAAGCGGGGCGACGATGCCGAGTTGCACTGGTTGCAGGTCAACAACATCCACCTCAAAGACGCCTCGCTGTTGAGATTGAGCCGCGGAGCGTGAGCAAGAATGGTAGTCGCAATTCAGAGCGGAACTAAACTGTAGCGCCGTACCAGCTCTCAGTATAAAAACGAAAGCCTACAAACTCTCGCTGCTCCCTAACTCACCTCGCACATGAAGAGCGGTGGGATATGCATGTAGGTGGTGCTCGGGTTGGGACCTACGGTGCCTTCTGCCATCTGGAGGGCTTCGGTTATGGTCTGTGCGCGTCCGAGTCCCATGCGGGAGGTGGTATGGGGGTCGCCGCCTACCAGGATGACGTCGCCGAGGTGGTCGAGGGCGTGGGCGGCCCAGTAGAGGACCGTGAACGGATGGGCCCCGTGGTAGGCGTAGGAGCTGCGGTAGAGGGTACGGTACCAGGGGTCGTAGGCGTACTTCTTCTCGTAGCGAGAGTGGATCTCTCGTATATCGTGCGTCTCTGGGAAGGCCTCGTTCCACAGGTCGATGTAGCTGGGGTGGTGGGTTTTGTTGAACTCCTCGGGCATCGGGTGGGTGCCGATGAGGACGCCGCCCTCCCGCACGAGCGGCTTGCCCCGATACAGATTGAAGAGGTAGCCGAGCAGCATGTTGTAGACGAGGAGGGGGTTCATGATGGAGTTGACGTTGTAGGGCCCGAGGTAAGGGATACCGAGGAGCAGCACGTCGGCCTGGCCGTCTACGGGCACCACCTGCTGCTCGTAGTTGTTCTTCAGCGTCTGTGCATGGACGGGGTCCGTAGCCCCCGCCTGCACGCTCGTCATCCTGTGCGGGCCCTTTATGGTGTGGAAGACGCGGCGGGAGATCCTTCTGGGGGCTCTTTGCGTGGCGTTATGGGTGGCGAGGAAGTTCGCCTTCGTCACGGGACTCCAGTCGTGCTCCGGCTTCGCCATAAAGTCGGCGAAGGCGGGGAAGGCTGCGTTGTTCAGGGTCGTCTCGATGTGGAAGACCTTGATGTTCTCGTCGAGCAGCTTGCCCATCCTGTTTATGGAGGCGTGCATCGCCGAGTTCGGCGGGTCCATTAGGGAGCGCGTGTGCGAGAGGGTGTCTGGTGTGTGGTGGTGGCGGATCGAGGAGTATGGAGAGAGGCCCGTGTGGACCGATTTGTGGCCGCCGTCCATCGGGATGTAGTTTATGTTCACGTAGACCAGCAGGTCGCCCTCCGCGACGCGGCGGCTGATCGTAACCTCCTCGCCCTCTTCGGTCTCGCCGATGGTTACGTTGTTTTCCTCGTCCTCGGCGTCGTAGTTGTAGAGGCGGTCGGGGTAGTAGCGGGACATGATCTTCTTGCCCAGGCAGTGCCTCAGCTCGCCTTCGGTCATCCTGCGGTGCAGCCCGAGAGCCGCGACTATGTCTATGTCCTCGACGCCCTTGGCGTGGGCCTTCTCGAGGACCTTCTCGATGATGAGTTGCCTCACGTCCGGCCGCTGCATCGGCGGAAGCGGCAACGAGAGGTCGTCGAAGGCTATAGTGAGCTTCATCCCGGGGAACAGCAGATCGTGCAGCGGCTCCATGCCGAGAGGTTCGAGCAGCGCACGCTCGATGGCTACGTTCGGGTCTGACAGGGGCTCCTGGGGCCCGGGAGGGTAGATCACCCGCGTCCCCTCGGGCAACCTCTCGTAGTGGAACCCGTCCCCCGCGTTGAACATCATCGGCGGGCTGTCTTTCTCGAGAAAGGTTATGAAACCGGGTCGGCTCATGGTCGCTCCCTTCGGTGGTTGTTAGCCAGTCAGCACGCTCAGCCCGCCGCCCTCGGGACAGCTAGCCAGCATCTCGGGTTGTCCTGGTCTCGACCTTTGGCCCAAAAGTGCGTGTCCATCTCTGGCATTCTCTCAATTGCACGCGCCTTTCACCACACATAGCTGAGAGGCTGAAGTGCTGACAAGCGAAGGCGTCAGCCTGAGCGTGCTGACTGGCTGACAAGCTGACTAGCTCCTGTGGTCGAAGACTACTTTGACATTCCCCTCGCGCCCCGCAGAGCGCGCGGCCGCGATGGCCTCCCTGTACTCCTCCAGCCTGAAGCGGGGACCAACGAGCGTCTGAAGTTTTATCTCCGGTGCGATGCGGAGCGCGAGGGCGAAGCTGCTCGTCTTCTCCCCCTCGTACTCCTCGACGCCGTAGGCGTAGCTCCCCGTGAGGCCGACCTCCTTATACCAGAGCGCGGTCAGGTCGAGGCTGCTCTTCGCGGCGGGCATACCGACGAGCGTGACCTCGCCGCCCGGCTTTGTGAGCCGCAGCGCGTCCTCCATGGTCCCTGACGCGCCGACGCACTCGAAGACCCTCTCGGCCCCGCCCATGACGACCGGCTTGCCGAGTTCCGGTTTGTAGGCTTCGGTGTCGAGGAGATCCGGGAGCGTTCTGTACGTCTCCCTCGGATGGACGACCTCGTCAGCCCCGAGACGAAGAGCTTCGTTCTTCTGACGCTCGTGCTTGGCGACGCAGATGATGCGGCCTGCCTGCGTGAGCCTGCGGAGGGCTGCGACGGTAAAGAGGCCGACGCTGCCGGCCCCGATCACCAAGCTCGTATCGTCCCGAGTGGGAGAGGCCTTGAGCGCGGCGTGGACGGCGCACGCCAGAGGCTCGACGGCGACGGCAGCCTCGTCGGGAACGGCACCGGGTACGCGGTGGAGCTGCGAAGGGTGGGCGACGAGCGTCCCCTGCGACCAGCCGCCCCCCGTGTCGTGGCAGAAGCCTGTCTGTATGCCGGGACTTATGTCCTCCTTCGCAACGTTCAGGCACAGGGCGTACCGGCCCGAGGCGCAGTAGGGGCAGGGCGGCTCTATGCCGCGCACGGTGCAGCCGAGGGCTGGTTCTACGACGACCCGCTCGCCGGCGTGGAAGCCCGAGTTGTCCTCCGTTACGACGCCGACGACCTCGTGGCCGAGCACGAAGGGAGGAGAGGTGATCGGGGAGAAATATGGCGAGTTCTCCGAGGAGAGCGTTCCTAGGTCCGAGCCGCAGATACCGGAGAGGAGCGGCTTCACGCGCACCCATTCCGGGGTCGGGAGCTTCGGGTCGGGGGCCTCTTCCAGTTGCAGTGGGGAGAAGCGACCCGTCTCCAGATTGTTGATCCGCTTCGAGGCGAGGCGCATGAGGAGATAGCGCGGGACGGACTTCCGGTAGACGAGGGCGTGCAACCTAGATCTTCTTGGCGACGCCGTTCGGGCTGCCGTTCTTGTCCCAGTGCTCGACCCTCCATCCGCGGTCTTTCGCCGCAGATCCGAGCCGCCGGTCGGGGTTCACGGCGACGGGGTTTCCTACGGCTTCCAGCATCGGGAGGTCGGAGATCGAGTCCGCGTAAGCGTAGGAGCGCGAGAGGTCGAGGCCGCGGCGCCTGGCGAAAGAGGCGAGCATCCTGGCGCGGGCGTCGCCGGCAACGGGGGCGCCTGTCAGCTCTCCGGTGTAGGCGCCGTTCTCCTGGGCGAGCGTGGAGCAGAGCACGTCGTCCGCGAGATCTTTCATCGGTTCGAGGAGGAAGTCCAGAGCGCCCGAGAGCAGGACGACACGGTGGCCTGCGGCCTTGTGGTCTCGCAGCTGCTGCAGGGCGTCCGGGAAGATGCGATCCAGGGTAAAACCTGCGAAGCTCTCCTGCCCGAGGTAACGGGCGCGCGAGGGCTCCCACCCCGCGTAGTTCTTGTAGAAGGCGCGGTTGAAGTGGGCCCGGCTGATCTTGTCCAGCCCCCAGTAGTAGGGGATCTTGGTGAGGAACCAGGCGAGCCAGAGCGGGCGCACGGCAGGAGGGAGCTCCTGCATCCTGAGCCATGCGAAGTACGAGACGACGTTGGAGCCGACGAGGGTACCGTCCACGTCGAAGATCGCGGCGACCTCCCCCGGCCTCTCGTCAGCCGTCTTCTTGCGCTTTTTGCGGCTCGGACGGGTAGTGAGCGCGGGCAGGTGCGTGCCCTGCATCCACGCCCGCCAGTCTATCTCCGTGATGTCGAACGGGAACTCCTCGCGGTCCTCCGATGGAAGGGCCTCGTAGAGACCCTTGGTGCGCGAGGTCGAGAACGTCGCTGTCATGTTCGCGTAGGCGCCGTAGATGCGGCTGTAGTAGAGGCTCATCCTCGCGCGCTTCTCGGCGCGTGCGATCCTCTGCCTAGCGTCAGAGGCCATATGACCCTCCAGCATGCGGGCGGCGAGCTTGCCGGCGACCTTGAGCGCCGCAAGCTCCAGCCTGAGCTGTCCTTCTACCCGCCTGCGGCCAGGGAAAGACCACTCCGGGACCTTGACCGGACGTCCGCTGGAGTCGCGCAGGGGGTTCTTCAGGAAGTAGTCGCGCACGATCTCGTAGAGGTCGCGGTAGCGGATAGGGTTGCGCTCTCCAGAGGCGACCTGGAAGACCTCGGGCTCTTCGGGCCGGCGGACGCCGGCTGCGAGGATCGCGTTCACCACGTGGTCTACGGGGACGATGTCGACGTAGCTGTTCGGGTTGCCGGGGAACTCGCGCAGGATGCCTTTCGCAAACGCCATGATTATCGGGTCGGCCATCCTCGTGCCCTGGATCCAGCCGGGATAAGGCTCCCTGTGGCTGCTCTCTATGATGGCTGGCCTGAGGATGATGAGCGGCGTCCCACCCCTCTCCTCGACCGCCATCCGCTCCGCGAGCGACTTGGTGAAGGTGTAGACGTCGTTCCATCCGAGCTCCTGCGCCCTGCGCGTACCCCGCTCGACGAGGCGCTCGCGCATCCAGGCCCGCCTGAGCTGGTCAACCCTCTCGGCGACCTCTTCCTACTCGCCGACCATCCCGAGTTCCCGCCGCGCCTCGGTCTCGAAGCGCCTCAAGAGCGACCGCTCCTGTGAAGCCTCCTCCACCTCATCGACGACGGCCTCGAGGTCGAGCACCTCCTCGCGCGGGTCGAGGGTCGTCCCGTTCGGCGAGTCCGCAGTGGGCGGCGCCTCGGGCGCATCCTCCTTGCGGGTCCCGGACACGTAGGCCGTCGAGATGTGCATGAAGAGCGGCCTCTTCTCCCAGCCGCGCGCGAGCTTCAGGAGTCCCAGAGTGCCGCGGACGTTCGAGTCGACGGCAGAATCGAGCGGCGCATCGAAGACCACCGAGGCTGCGGAGTGGATCACGACGTCGACCTCGCCTGCGAGCTCGGAGAGCTCATCCTCGCCGAGCCCTAGCGAAGGCGCGTGAACGTCCCCTTCCAGTACGCTGACCTTCTCGGAGACATACTCATCGAAACCGTCGCCCAGCTTCTCACGCAGGCCGCGAAAGGCGGCGGCGCCGAGCACGTCCTTCTCAAAGCGTTCGGCGGCACCCTTCCCGCGCGAGGGTCTGACGATGAGGTAGAGACGGCCGAGGTCGGGGAGGGAGCGCAGTATCTTCTCGACGAGCGCCGTCCCGAGGAAGCCGGTTCCACCGGTAAGCAGTATCTTCTTGTCGCCGTATGCCTCGCGGAGCAACTAGCTCCCCCTCTCCGTCCGCTCTCCTACCTTCCTCTCGGTGCCCTTTATGAGGGCCCGCGCGTTCTCCCTGTGGCGCCACAGGACGAGCGCCCCCCCTATTATCGTATAGAGCACATAAGGGAGCGGCTGGCCGGAGAGCCAGAACACCACGGGACTGACCACCATCACCGCTATCGCGCCGAGCGAAGTGTAGCGGCTCAGGAGCACGACAGCCCACCAGAAAGCGAAGAGCCCGAGCCCGACGAACGGTGCGAGCCCTATGGTCGTCCCCGCACCCGTGGCCACGGCCTTCCCGCCCTTGAAGCGCAAAAAGACGGGCCAGCAGTGCCCGATGACCGCGGCGAAAGCGACGGTGGCGATGAGCCAATCGTTCTCCGCGGCGAGCCTGGCCACGACTACGGGAACGAAACCCTTGAGCATGTCGCCGGCGAGCGTGAGCACGGCGGCCCACTTCCCCGCGGCCCGCAGCACGTTCGCCGTCCCGATGTTCCCGCTCCCGACCTTCCGCACGTCCACGCCGAGCGCCCGTCCGACCAGATACCCGGTCGGCACGGAGCCGAGAACGTAACCGAACAGCACGAGAAGAATCCCCAGCATGGCGGAGAAAGTATAGCGGAACGGGGGCCCTCCGGCCTCACCCCGGCGAGGCTGTGCAGCGCACGTACCATCCATCCGCGGGCGCCTGGGTGCACCGTCTTTTTAAGCCCCACGGTCGGTTACCATATCCTTCATGAAAGACCGCATTCAGATACGCCAGATGACACCTGCCGACGCGGAAGGTGTCTACCGCACGAGCAGCGAAGCGATCCCTGCCACAGATGAAGAACGTCAACAGGTAAGGAACCGTAGCGCAGAAGAGGTCGAGCGACGCAAGCAGCGTTACCTGCACCTCCTGGAGCATGGCCAGAGAGGTGCCTGGGTAGCCGCGGACGGAGATAGGATCGCCGGTGTGGCGCTTGCGCTCGTGCGCGAGGGCGTGTGGATACTCTCCCTGTTCGCCGTCGACGAACGATACCGTAACCACGGATTAGGAAGAGAGTTGCTCGACCGCGCCCTCCTCTACGCAGAAGGTTGCCGCGGGGCCATGATCGCCTCCTCCAGCCATCCCGCGGCCATGCGCCGCTACGCCCTGGCCGGCTTCGCGCTCCAGCCAACGCTCATGGCCGGCGGGAAGGTCCGCCGTGACTCCTTGCCGGCCGGCCTGAGAACTCGGGAAGGTGTGGAGGGGGATCTGCAACTCGTGGCCGAAGTCGACCGGCTCGTGCGCGGCGCAGCGCACGGCACTGACCTCGAGTTCATGCTGCGAACGGGCCTTCATCTTCTCGTGGTCGACGATGCGTCGGGCATGGGTTACGCCGTCGTCTGGAATGGATCTCCGGCGCTCCTCGCCGCCACCACACCAGAGACCGCCATCGACCTCCTGTGGTCCTGCCTCGCCGAGAGCTCCGGTGAACCGGTGGAGGTGCCCTGGATCACAGGCTCTCAGAACTGGGCCGTGCCCGTGGTGCTCTCGGCGGGCCTCTCGCTCTCCCCCGCAGGCCCTATCTGCGTGCGCGGCGAACTGGGACCACTGACGCCGTACCTGCCCAGCGGTCCATTTTTGTAGAGCGGTCAGCCATCAGCCGAACCTCGACGAGGATCCCAAAGCTTTAACCCGCTAGTGCAAAAAGGATTCGGCAGACGCAACGAAGACCCGAACCACGCGGAAAAGCTGACCGCTGATAGCCGCGGCCCGCTGCAAGCGGGCCGCTACAGCCACATCTCGCGGCTGCGGGCGACCTCCAGCGCCCGCTCCATCGCCCTCGCCTTGTTGCGGGTCTCCTCGTACTCGAGCGAGGGTACGGAGTCGGCGACGACGCCGCCACCGGCCTGGAAGTAGGCGACGCCGTCTTTAAGGAGGGCCGTGCGGAGCGTTATGCAGGTGTCGAGGCGGCCGTCGATGCCGTAGTAGCCCGTAGCGCCCGCGTAGGGGCCGCGGCGGGTGCTCTCTAGCTCGTCGATGATCTCCATTGCCCGCACCTTCGGTGCGCCCGAGACGGTCCCCGCGGGGAAGGCCGCCGCGAGGGCGTCGAGGGCGGTCAGGTCCTCGCGCAGGTCCCCCTCTACGGTCGAGACGATGTGCATGACGTGCGAGTAGCGCTCTATCTCCATAAAGCTTTCGAGCTCGACCGATCCAACCTCGCTCACGCGCCCGAGGTCGTTGCGCCCGAGGTCGACGAGCATGACGTGCTCGGCCCGCTCTTTCTCGTCGGCGAGCAGCTCTTCTGCCAGCGCAGCATCTTCCTCAGGCGTCCCGCCACGCCCGCGGGTCCCCGCGACGGGACGGGTCATCACCCGCCTTCCCTCGACCCTGACGAGAGGCTCGGGGGAGGCCCCGACGAGGGAGAGGTCACCGAGCTTCAGGTAGGTCATATAAGGAGAGGGATTGACCGTGCGCAGGCCGCGGTAGAGGAGGAGGGGGTCGAGGTCCGCTATCTCCGCGGCGAACCTCTGGGAAGGCACTATCTGGAAGGCGTCGCCGGCCCTGATGTACTCCTTCGCCTTCTCGACGGCCTCCTCGTAGCGCTCCCTGGTGAAGTTCGAGGAGATCTCGAATCCCTTCCCGAGCGCAGGTATGCGGCGCACGAGCGGGGTGGAGAGACGCTCCGCGATCCTGCGTATGTCGTCGGCGGCCCGCCGGTAGGCCGCCGAGAATCCCTCGACCTCGACATCGCGCAGGCCCGCCGCGTCGACCAGCGAGACGACGAGCACCTTGCGCCTGAGGTGGTCGAAGACGATGAGGGTGTCCGTGACGGCGAAGTAGGCCTCGGGGACGTCCAGGTCGTCTTCTGGTGCTAGCTCCGCTGGCAGACGCTCCAGGTAACGCACGGCGTCGTAGGAGA
>CADDZK010000084.1 GCA_902812425.1 Actinomycetota bacterium | reverse complement strand
CGGGCCCGAGAGCAAGAAGAGGATGAGGTTGACGAGGATGGTCAGGCCGATGCTCAAGATCACGCTGACCACTATCCAGAACAGGCATCCCCTCGCCCCGCAGCCACTTCCCCCGCCACCGAATACGATGATGCCAGACTCATCACGCATCGACTCGCCGAGGCGATCCCGTCCGCCACGTTCTTCGTCACTGATCATGGATCTCCGATCTTCGCCCCGGTCGCCCGAAAGACGAATATATCCCCCACCCGAACGTCCCAAACGCCGACACGCCAGATCGGCGCCAAAGATGCATCGAAGTATGTAGGGGCGAGAACCTCAGGACGCGTACACGCTCTCACGAGTCATTCTTCAGACTCTCGCGGGGCGATTCTTTCGGGCCTTCTGTAGTGGGGACACGAACGCCGATTGCGGCCTCACTGTATCTTCAGGCAGCCGCAAGAGTTGGTGATGCCGGCCCGAACAGCTAAACTCGGGTCATCGGGAGAGCCGAAGGAGTAGCAGTGGGGAAGCCCGTAGCTTCGGAGCGCACGGTATATACGGTCATAGGGCTGGTCTTCGCGCTGCTCGTGGGAGGGTACTTCGTCTACAGGATCAGCGGTGTGGTTCTGGCGTTCCTGCTGACGATCCTCCTCGCTATCATACTCAGCGCCCCCGTCAACTACCTTGAGCGGCGAGGATTGCCGCGGACCTGGGGGGTTCTTACGGTACTCGCCGGGATCGCAATAGTGCTCTGGCTCTTCGGGCTGGCGCTCGTCCCCGCCGTCGAGATGCAATCCCGCCAGTTCGCCGAGGCTTTCCCGGCTCTTCTGGAAGAAGCGCTCGCGCTTGCCAACAGGGTCCAGGGTTTCTTCGGTCTTGGCACCAGGATCGGCCTGAACCCGGAGAGCCTCTCCAACGTCGGAAGGCAGGTTCTCACGGGGAGCGCCGTATCGACGGCCGCAGGTGTGGGGCTCACCGCGGCGACCGTGGTCTCGCTGGCGGTGGTGGTCTTTATCTCGACCATCTACCTGGTTATCAGGCCCGAGCCCTGGGTCAACGGATTCGTCTCGCTCTTCCCCGCTGGCTGGCGGCAGAGGGCGCGCGAGGTGCTTCAGGCGATGTACCACACGGTGCAGCGGTGGTTCATCGGTCAGCTCACGGCCATGACTTTCATCGCCATCTTCTGGGCTATCTCGCTCTCCGTGATCGGGATACCTTTCGGTCTGCTACTCGGCATCTTTGGCGGTCTCATCTCGTTCATCCCTTACGTGGGCGCGATGATCTCGGTCATCATCCCCATACTTCTGGCCCTTATCTCGAACCCTTTCGACGTCGTCTGGGTGATCCTGGCCTTCGTCATCATCCAGCAGATAGAGGGCAATATCCTCCAGCCGATCGTGATGAGCCGGGCCGTGGATCTGCATCCTGCCCTCGTCGTCTTCGCCATCCTCGCTATGGGGACGCTCTTCGGCCTTGTAGGGATACTGCTGGCCGTCCCACTCGTGGCCGCTCTGCAGGTTCTCGTGCGCGAGCTCTGGGTGCAGAGGATGGACCAGATCGGGGCAGACCCCAACCCGCCGCCCCCTCGTGCGACACCGAGACGCAAACGCACAGGCAAGATCGGCAGGTTCCTGAGAACTCTTCAGGTGAAGAGACGGTGACCGTAGCCGATGGTCGCGACTCTACGCGGCTTCAGGTGCGGACCGGGTTGTCGCGGGCGTAGGAGTAAGCGGTGTATGCGGCGACGACGTGGGCGGTCCAGCCGAGCAATCCGCCCGTGCCGATCCAGAGTCCCGGCGTGATGATGAGCCACAGGATACCGGCCAGGATACGGCCATTGTAGAACTGACCCATCCCTGGGATGATCGCGCTTAGAACCGCAGCCAGTGCGGGATCTCGCATAGTTTCACCTCCATGCCCGTTATTACGCAAGATGGACGCCAAAGTTGCTTCGGCGACGCACTTTCCTGTAATAACAGCAGGGCCTACCACGGGTAGTAGCGAGACGAAGCCACCTCCGAGACGACTCTGGCCTTCCAGAACGGGTTGGCGCTAGGACTCGCGCTCCCGGTTCTCGAGCTTCTCGACTACCTCGCGCTTCTCCTCGTCCTCGGCGGGTCCCTCCGAGGCCTGCAGGCGGGAGGAGGAATCTCCCTTCGCCTCTTTAGAGACCTCGTCACCCGCCTTGGCATCCCTCTCGTTCCTCTTGCGCTCCTCGATGTCGCTGAAGCGGTTTATGCCCATGCCCTTCGCATCCTTTCAGGTTCTCAAGAACCCGACCTGATCCTGCGGTCGAGTTGCTCCAGGATCGTCTCGCGGTTCTTGTTGCGCTCCTCGTAGTCGCGTACCACCCGCAGCTCCTCGACGGAGAGGGAGCCGAGGCGTCCCGAGACCTCGTCCACGGTGAGATCGTCGTAGCCCTCGATGGGGAACCGGGAAGACCGCAGACCTTCCTGGGCGTACGAGACGGGGATGCTGAAGAGCTGCGCGTAGGTGCTCATGACCTCCTGGGTCATCTCCTGGAAAGCCTGTTGCTGCTGCTGGGCCTGTTGCTGGAACGTCTGCTGCTGCTGGGCCTGTTCCATCCACTGCTGGGCCGTCTGCTGGAGGGTCTGCTGCTGCTGCTCGGCCTGGCCGGAGAGGTAGGAGCCCGGGGTGTTCAGGAGCTGCATGTAAGTGTTCATCATCTCCTGGACCATCTGCTGGGAGTTCTGCTGCTGCTTCTGGATCTGCTCCGCCAGGCTCTCCAGCATGCCAAGCCACTCCTGCCCGGCTCTCTCCGGCGTCAGCTCTGCCCTGTTCATACTTCTTTCAGTCACATCTACCCCTTAATCTAGGTTCCGAACGATCTTGTGTACCCGTTTTGGGAGAGCCGGAATCTCGTCGCCCGCGGGTACAACCCTCCCGATCATCTGCGCAGCGGGTCGATGTGACCGGGCAGACGGGTCTAGGCAATCGGCAAGGATGTCACCCCCATCGAGACCACTGCTCGATATCTGACAAGGTCTGATCTACCAGCTTGTTCGCCCCCCTGAGCCACGGTTCTCTCTGCTCAGACGATTCAAGGGGTAATTCGCCCAGGACATCCGTCAGGTCGTCCAGCCGCCGCAATATTGCATTGGAAAAGCCGACCGGTCGGCCACTAGAGAATCTAAGTACCCGGTCGCGGAGTTGCTTGACACTGATCGAAACTTGATTTCTTGCCTGCTCGTTCTCCGGGGTAGATCGCGCA
Organism: Actinomycetota bacterium; assembly: GCA_902812425.1. Lineage (GTDB taxonomy): Bacteria > Actinomycetota > Rubrobacteria > Rubrobacterales > Rubrobacteraceae > Rubrobacter_D. The sequence continues at coordinate 9,627 of CADDZK010000084.1, read as the reverse complement.
GCGTCCCGTAATGGGCCTCGCAGTATCGTCACCTCGCGAACGAGGTCCGACAAGCCGGGGCCGAACCGCGAATGCGTCGCTTCACCAGCATATATGTAGTCGTCGATGTTCTGGACGTCTATGATCCTCTTGGCAGGTCCATTTGGCCCGACATACTCCATGAACCGAGGAGGGATCTCCCTCAGCTCAGGAGCCAGGTTTTCGAGGGCATTGCTCTGACCATGAACCTGTTCTCGCAAAGCGTCAATGAAGCGCCCTCGCCAGGCACGAAGGTTGCGATATACCAACTCCCAGTCGAGACGAGACTGGATCGTCAGCATGGCAAGTACCACGTCCAGCCACAGATTAGGCTTGAGCTTGATCAGGAGAGTATATGCGTTGATGTACCGCTTGATCTCCCGCGGGTTAATACCGCTGTCCTCGACGAGGAACCTCAAGTGAGGTTTCACAGTGTCACGCAGATCGCCAGCCTGGGATTTCGGCAGCCTCGATACCTTGATTATCGAGTCCAAGAGGCTGTTGATCTCGCCGACCGCTACCGGGAAAAGATCGAACGGTACCTGGAAGATCTTGTCGATGTAGTCGGCCCCACGAATCCTGTGAGCATCCTCCTGATCACCGGCGATAGCGACGTGCTCCTTTGCGTATTTTGCTTCGACGGCCAGCTCGACGACTTTACGGTCGAGCCCGACCACGAAAACGAAGCCTTCCAGGTCGAAGAATAGCTTCATGGATTCGAGTACCTCGAGGGCGCCATCGGGTAGGCAGCGATCGAGGTCATCGACGAAGATGACTATCCGGCGCTTGGCATCTTCCTCCACAAAGCTCTCAAACGCATTGTTGAGAGCACGGAAAGCAGCGTGGTAGAAAGATCGGGGAACCTCGGCCTCCCTATCCTCCTTCGCAATTCTCGCCGACTCTGCCAGGGCCTTGTTCGCGTCGAAGGAGACGTCGACGGTGCCGGGAACCCCAACCCTGAGGTTGAAGCCGGCGAGGAGCGAGTGGATCACCTTGCCGATGGTAGCCGCAGTTTCTAGAGCCGCTCTGCCAGACTTTTGCTGGGCGCGGTCCCACTCGACCAGCGCCTCACGTACCGTATCGAGGAGCGGAATGATGAGGTGTTCTTCTTTTTCGTACCGCCAGGCGTTGAACCATACGCAGATTATGTTGTTCTTGTTTAATTTGGCCTCGATGGCCTCCATAAGCGTCGTCTTGCCCGAACCCCAATCCCCGAAGATCCCGATGGCGAACCGGGGATGGCTTTTCTCGATAATGTGTTTGAACGCCAGAGCGTAGATATCGTAGTCAAGGTTCGGTTTTTTAGACGGAACATCGAGGAGAACCTTGAAGCTCTGGGCGCCTATGCTCGCACCATCCATGATCATCGTCCAGTCTGCCCACCTGCGCCAACTACCATTCGTACATGCAAGAAGCGCGGCAACGGATCAAGCCAGGGAGCACAACGAGCGATCCGCTACCCGCACGTGTGGTGGTCGAAATTGCTACTCCTTCTCCAGCGGGGCTGCTCGACTGCCCTGATAGCACACTACGATGAATCGGCGATGAATTTTTGCGCTACCGCGGCTCTGTCCGTCCGAGATCATCTGTCCGCTCAGCGAGCGCTGCGACCTCGGAGGCGAGGCGTCTCAACGCCTCGCGCAGCTCGGGTGGATTACGTACCAGGAAGGGGAAGGAGAGCCCTGCGAGCACCCGCGCCATCCACGCGAGATCCGAGGTCGAAGAGCGCATGATGACGCCTCCCTGCGTCTCTTCGAGCGAGACACCCATCTTCGGTAGTTGCCCGCGCGCCTCCTCGGGCGTCGTCTCGAGCAGTACCTCAACGGACCAGCGGTCCTCCATATCCGCAAGCGCCTCGAGCACCCCATGGGGGGTATCGAAGCCGGGCGGCAGCTCGAAAGTTTCGTCGAGCCGTTCGACTGCGAGCACCCTGTCCAGCCTGAAGAGACGCCTGCCTTCCCGCAGGTGGCAGTAACCGAAGGTGTACCAGAATCCCTCGCCCTGCACGACGACGTAGGGGTCCACGGCCCGCTCCGTCTCCTCGGAGAGACCGGACCGGTAGCGCATCCTTACCCGCCTGCGCTCCCGCACGGCGGCGCTCACCGTTACGACGACCTCCCCTGCGGGCAGATGCGCGGGGGCGACTGCCGCGGGGACGACGACCTCCTCGAAGGTCCGCACCCGCTCGCGCAACGCCTCCGGCATGACCCGCTCCAGCTTCGCCTGCGCGCCCTCGACGGCCGGTGCCGCCCCCGAGAGACCGAGCCTGCGGGCCGAGAGAAGCCCAAGGGCCAGCGCGAGCGCCTCCTCGTCGGTGAACATCATCGGCGGCAGCTTGAAGCCCGGTCTCAAAGAGTAGGCGCCGTAGCGGCCCCGCTCGGCCTCTACGGGTACGCCCATCTCCTGCAGCATCGCCACGTAGCGGCGCACGGTCCTCTCGCCGACCTCGAGCCGCCTGGCGAGCTCGGGACCACCCATCCTCCCTCGCGCCTGCAAGAGCTCGAGCATCGAGAGCAACCTCGTCGTCGGACGGTAGCCGTACATCTCTTTACCCCCGAAAAAACCTCGCCGTGCAACATGTTATCAGGAAGGATTATGACCGCTTTCGCCGGTATCCTCATCAGGTAGGCGAGGCAGGGAGATGAGCGGCGTGCACGAGTGGTTTTCTGTAGAGCTCACGCGGGAGAGGAACACCCGGTTGCTAGCGGAGGCAGAGGAGAGACGGCTGGTCCCCCGGAGACCAATCTGGACGGTGCTGCGGGCGCGGGTGGCGCGCAGGCTCTTCCAGTTCGCGGTGGCTTTGGAGAAGGAAGAGACCTGGCAGGCGGTGTGGGAGAGGCTGGAGGCTCCGCGACACCCGTAAGACCCCAGGCGGCGCGCAAGAGCCTCGCGCTCTTCTTGCTGTGTCTCGCCTCGTTCATGGCCGTGGTCGACGACACCATCGTCACCATCGCCCTGCCCTCGATGCGCAGGGAGCTGGGTTTTTCGGGTGCCGATGCGCAGTGGGTGCTCAACGGCTACGCCCTCGCGTTCGGCGGGCTGTTGCTCCTCTGCGGACGCGCCGCTGATTTGTGGGGCAGGAGACGGTTGTTCCTGGCAGGTCTCGCCCTGTTCGGCCTCTCGTCACTGGTCGGGGGTCTGGCGCCCGCACCGTGGGTACTCGTCTTCGCCCGCGTATTGCAGGGTGTGGGCGCGGCGGCGTTCGTGCCAGCCTCGCTCTCGCTCTTGACGAGCATCTTCGCCGAGGGAGATGAGCGCAACCGCGCCGTCGGCGTCTACGGCGGGATGGCTGCTCTAGGGTTCGTCGTCGGCATGGTCGGGGGAGGTATGATCACCGAGCTTCTCGGCTGGCGGTGGGTGCTCTTCGTCAACGTTCCCGTGGCCCTCGCGGCACTGCTCATGACCCCGGCGACCGTACCAGAGAGCAGGGATGAGGAAGCTCCGAGATCTCTCGACGTACCGGGGGCGGCGACGGTTACCCTCGGGCTGGCAGCCCTGATCTACGCCGTCTCCGAGGCACCTGAGAGAGGATCGGCCTCCACCTTCATCTTCGGTGCTGTGGGCGCGCTGCTTCTGGTCAGTTTCGTCGTGGCCGAAAGCCGCTCGGGCGCGCCGCTTGTTCCCTTGCGCGTATTCGCGAGGCGTCCCGTGGTCTTCCCCAATGCGGCCATATTCTTGCAGTCCATGATCGGGCTTTCCTGGCTCTACGTACTCACGCTCTACTTTCAGGACGTACTCGGACACGGTCCGCTCGTCGCGGGTCTCCTCTTTATCCCGATGACCCTCTCTTCCGTACCTGCGGCGCTCGTCGCAGGCCGGCTCACGACCCGCTTCGGCGTGAAGTTCACCGCGGCAGGAGGGCTCGTCCTGGTCGGGGCCGGGTTGCTCCTGATGGCATACGCGCCTGGACCCGGCGGCCTCCCGTTCGTGCTAGCAGGCATGGTCGTTGGCGAGACCGGCTTCATGCTCTCCAACGTCCCCCTCACTATCGCCGCAACTAGCGGCGCGGACGAGCGAGGCCTGGCCTCAGGCCTGATGAACACCTCCATACAGCTCGGTAACGCCTTCGGTCTGGCCGCCGTCGCCACGGTCGTCGCCGCGGTCGCCACTTCAGGCGGAGGTGAGGCGCTTATCGGTGGTCTCAGGTGGGGACTCCTTCTCTGCGTCGGTATCGTACTTATCGCGTTACCCGTCGTCGTGCTCGGCCCGCGCGGCGACGCAGCTCGACAGAAGTCGCCTGTCCGATCCGGTTAGTCTCGCGAGCCCGCCGTGCTCACGGTAAGCCCTGTACTGAGGGTTGGATCAGGATCTTCAGGTGCTTCTCCGGCTCGCGCATGAGGGCGAGAAGACCGTCGTCGAGGGCGCGGTCCAGCGGTATGCGGTCGCTGACGAGGGGTTCAGCCCGCACGGCCCCGCGTCCGAGCAGCGATACCGCCGCGGCGAAGTCCTCGTCGTAGACGTGCGAGAGAGAGCCGATGATCTCCTTCTCCGTGCCCACAACTTCCAGGAAATCCAGCGTGCCAGGCCGCTCGTAGATGCCGACGAGCACCACGCGCCCGCCCTTGCGGGCCGAACCCACAGCGGTGTTGACGGCTACCGCGTTGCCCGAGCACTCGACGACGAGGTCGGCTGCAAGGTCAGCCTCTTCCGGGGCGTACACCTCATCCGCCCCGAGGCTCGCCGCCAGGCGGCGCCGCTCCGGCAGCAGCTCGACGACGCTCACCTTCGAAGCCCCTCCCGCGACGGCGGCCTGAAGCGCCATCAGGCCAACAGCGCCGGCGCCGACGACCACGATGCTCTCGCCGACGGCGAACCTTCCGCGTCTGAGCGCCCTGACGGCTACGGCGAGCGTCTCGGCCAGGGCGCCCGCTTCGTCAGAGATGCCTTCCGGGATCGGGAGCAGCGTGCGCTCGGGAGCGTTGCACAAAGAGGCGAGGCCACCGTCTGCCATTAGCCCGAGGGCGGCCAGCCTCTCACAGAGCGTCACCTGATGGCGTCTGCACCAGTAGCACTCGCCGCAGAAGATCAGGGTGTCAGCGGCCACCCTGTCGCCAGGACGGAAGCGCTCGACACCCGGACCGACATCAACGACCTCCCCCGAGAACTCGTGGCCCAGCGTGATCGGCGCGGAGCGCCCCGTCAGCGGGTGCGGCTCTCCCGAAGGTATGAAGAGCGGACCGCTCCTGTACTCCTCGACGTCCGTGCCGCAGATGCCGCACCACAAGGGGCGGAGCAGCACCTCGCCCGGACCAGGTGGGCGAGGATCCTCCACCTCATCGAGCCTGACGTCCCCTCTTCCATGCCACCTGAGCGCGAGCACTACTCCCCTCCCTTCAGAGTATCGACGGGCCACGGCGCGGAAGGATACAACCTGCCCGCGATGCGCCCGACGAAGCGTTCGAGCTCGGCGAGCATGAGGTCGTCGGGCTCGTAGCCCGCGGCCCTGCAGTAGTCGTGGGCGATGATGCCGCGCTTTTTGAGGATGATCTTCTCCAGCCGGTTGAGCGGTTCTATTGCCTGCATAAGCAAGTTGACGAGCGGCAGCACCTCGGCGTGCAGGGCGTAGGCCGCTTCGAGGTCGCCCTCGTCGAAAGCCCTCAGGATGTGCTGGTAGTAGTCCGCGACGCCCGAGGCTGGCTGGACGCCGACCGCCCCGCGCCGCAACCCGTCTACGAGTTGCAGACCTCCGTACCCGACGAGGCACCTTATTGTTCCACCGGAGCGTTCTGTGATCGCTGAGATCAGGGGTCCCGGTGGCGCGCTCTCGACCTTGACGTAGCGGACGTTCTCTGAGTGCCTGTTGAGCTCGAGGAAAAACTCCACGCCCATCTTCACCCCCGTCTGGGCGGGGGCGTACTGGATCATGATCGGGAGCGAAGTGGCTCCGGCCACTTCGAGGACGTGCTTCTTGATATCGTCTTCGGAAGAACCGAGGAAGAAGGGCGGAAGGAGCATGAGCACCTCGGCCCCCGCCTCCTCGGCCCGCCTGGCCTGCTTTACGGAGATCTCGTGGCTGTGGGCCGTCACGGAGACGACGGTTGTCTGGCCTTCGGCTCTGGCTTCGAAGGCGGCTTCGATCAGGGCCTCCCTGTCGGCGTCCGAGAGCTTGTAGAACTCGCTCGCCAATCCGAACATCGTGAAACCGGGGAGTCCGCACGCGTTCAGGTGTCTGACGAGCCGGACGACGCTATCTTCGTCTATTTCGCCGTCTGGGAGGAAGGGCGTGGCGAGGATCGGGTAGCAGCCGCGTAGTTCTGCTGCCTGCTCCGTCAAGGTCGGATCACCGTCCCGTCGAGACGTCTGACGGGCGGCCAGCTGCCGTTCAGAGGGTCCTCGGGGAAGGGGTACTTCGCTGCGAGTTCCTCGTCGATGTCCACGCCGAGGCCGGGCGCCTCGGAGGGCCACATGTAGCCGTCCCGGATCTCGGGGCATCCTGGGAAGACCTCGCGGGTGCGCTCGTCGAAGGCGTGCTGCTCCTGGACCCCGAAGTTGTGGCACGCGAGGTCGAGGTGCAGGTTGGCGGCGTGGCCCACGGGGGAGAGGTCGCCGGGCCCGTGCCACGCCGTCCTCACGCCGAAGAACTCGCAGAACGCCGCCAGCTTGCGCGCCATGCTCAGGCCACCAATGTCCGAGATGTGCACGCGGATAAAGTCGATCAGACGTTCCCTGATGAGCGAGACGTACTCGGCCTGGTTCACGAACAGCTCCCCCATCGCGACCGGTGTCGCGCTCCGCTGGCGCAGCAGACGGAAGTACTCCGCATCCTCCGGGGAGAAAGGGTCCTCCAGGAAGAACAGGCGGTAGGGTTCGAGTTCCTTAGCCAAGCCTATGGCCTGGATCGGCGGGAGGCGCTCGTGGACGTCGTGCAAAAGCTCGACCTCGTCGCCTAAAGAGTCCCGCAGGTGCTCGAAGAGACGGGGGATCAGGCGGCAGTAAGGCGTCGGCTCCCATGGGTCTTCTCCAAGCCCGAGCGGCTGCGGCCCCGGAGAAATCGTGGACCCGTACGTCGAGTAACCGGGGACGGAGATCTGGCACCGCACGTACCTGTAGCCGTCCTCCATGTACCTCCTGACCTCGTCCTCGACCTCGTTGAAGTCACTTCCCGTGGCGTGGGCATAGAGGGCGACAGCGCGGCGGCACTTTCCCCCGAAGAGCTGGTACACGGGCATACCGGCTCTCTTACCTTTTATGTCCCAGAGCGCCATGTCCACGCCGGCGAGGGCGTTGTTCAGGACGGGTCCACCGCGCCAGTACGAGCTCACATAGGCGGACTGGTAGATATCCTCGATATCGTCGGGGTCGCGTCCGACGAGGAACGGCCTCAAATACTCCTCGACGGCCGTGACGACCGCGAGCGGACGCTGGGTGAAAGTGGCGCACCCGAGGCCGTAGAGCCCCGGCTCATCCGTCTCGACCTTCACCACAACGAGCCTGATGCCCTCGGGCGCCGTGCATATCGTCCTTATGTCGGAGATCTTCAACTGCCCGTTCTCGCAGCTTCGAGGGCCGGCTCGGGGTCGTAGTCCGCGGGGACCGGCACGAAGGGTGGTCGTACCGTTCCCATCCGCGCCCCGTGCCGCGCCTGAGCGAGCTTCTTGAGTACCGCAGGAGAGGCGTACTCCTTGGTCATCGCCCGCGCCCTCTGCAGCCTCTCGGAGAGGGCTTCTCCTCCGGTCTCGTCGCCTTCCCTATGTTTCCTGTACAGCTTGATGACCTCTTCGGGGATGAAGTTGGCGAGCGCGGAGATCACACCCTGAGCCCCCGTATCGAGCCTCCGCCAGAGGTTGTCCTCCGTCCCGAGGAGCACGCCCTTGCCGGCTTCGAGAACGGCCTCTGCATAGCCTTCCTCCCCACCGGAGTCCTTGACGCCCCACACGGGAAGTTCTCTCACGACTTCGGCGGGGACGGGGACGGCATACTTGGGTATGTGGTAGACGATGAGTGGATGGCTCGTCGCCCTGAGCACCATCTCGTAGAAGCGCACCATCCCCTCTGGCTCGACGGGCTTGAAGTAGTAGGGTGGCAGGACGAGCACGGCCGTGGCCGGGTAGTCTTCCAGAGCGCCGAGCATCTCCAGTGTCTCCGGCAAATTATTCTGCATTACGGCGGGGATGATCCGAGTCCCGAGCCCGAGTCCGAACAGGGCTTCGAGGACGCGCAGCTTCTCACCGAGGGTCACGGAAGGTCCCTCGCCGTTGGTGCCGAAGGGCACGACACCATGCACTCCCATCTCCGCCAACCATGAGGCGTGGGCCAGGTACGCCTCCTCATCTACAGCGAGCGAGTCGTCGTCTTTGAACGGCGTCACGTTAGCCACGTACACGCCTTCTATCTCTCGCATCCTCGTACCTCCCGTAAGCCCAAGTTATCGATCACCTTCCCAGAGACTTCTCGCCCACGAGGAAGGACCGCAGCTCGTGCACGTCGGGCAGGCCCTCATAGTCGCCGAGGGTCGCCACGCTCATAGCGCCCATCGCGTTCGCCACGCGCAGGCGCTCTCCGGGTGGCAAGCCCCACAGATGGCCGGCCAGGTATCCCGCGTCGAAGGCGTCGCCGGCACCCACGGGGTCTACCTCCGTCACCGGGAAGGCCGGGTGATCGAGGACTTCGCCCCCGATCAGCGCCAGGCTTCCGGCCCTGCCCTTTTTGATGATCACCTCTTGCGGTCCGCGGCGCGCAAGCTCCCGTATTAACTCCTCGTCATCGCTCTCCCAGAGCGCCCTCGCCTCCTCGTCCCCCGCGAGGAGCAGGTAGACGTGAGGCAGGATCTCCTCTACGAACCTCCTCGCCTCCTGCGTCTCCCACAGCTTCGAACGGTAGTTGACGTCGAAGCTGACGCGTGCACCACTCACGCGAGCCTCCCGTGCGGCCCACAGGGTGAAGGCTCGGCTCTCTTCGGAGAGCGCGGGTGTGATGCCTGTAAGGTGCACGAACTTCGCGCCCCGTAGGTAGTCCGGGTCGAAGGCTTTCGGTGCCATCGTGGAGGCCGCCGACCCTCCCCTGTAGTAATAGACCCGAACGTCCGTGCCGACCTGCTCCCGAAGATAGAGCCCCGTCGGGTGGTCCTCCACCCTGCGCACCTGCGAGGTGTCCACCCCTTCGGCGCGGACGCGGTCGAGCACGAGCTGGCCAGGCTCGTCGTCGCCGAGATAGCTTGCCCATCCGGCGGAGACGCCGAGGCGCGAGAGCGCGATGGCGAGGTTCGACTCGGCGCCCCCGATCTTGAGCTCCAGGCTACCGGCGTGGCGCAGACGCCCTGGCCGCGGCGGAACGCCGAGCACCATCGTCTCGCCCGCTGTGACCACGTCGAGGTTCTCTACCAACTGCCTTCGCTCCTCTGCTCCCCGTGCACGGGGCATTATCTTACCTGGAGGACGATCCTGCTTATGCTAATCTGGTCGGATCAAAGCCGGCTTTCGGGGAAAGTCGTGAGATGAGGAGGTGGTCGAGATCGACCTGATCCGCAGGATCGACGCGCTGGAGATAGCAGGGGGCTCGCTCGCCTTCTGGGGGCTAGGGCAGGTAGGGATAGTGGTCAAAGGCCCGACAGGCGTCGTCTACATCGATCCTTACCTGACCGATTCCGACGGCGAAGGCGGCAGCCTGCCC
>CADDZK010000083.1 GCA_902812425.1 Actinomycetota bacterium | reverse complement strand
TGGGCCCGCTCCTCCTGCAACTCCCACCCTCCTTCACCGTCGAGGGTATGGGCGTCCTCGACGACTTCCTCAAACGTCTGCCGGAGGGGTTTCGCTACGCCGTCGAGGTGCGTCACAGGAGCTGGCTGGGCTCCGATCTCCCGGATATGCTGCGCGAGCGCGGCGCGGCCCTCACCCTCATCGACTATCCGAGGATGCCGAGGATGCAGGAGGCGACGGCAGACTTCTCCTACATCCGCTGGCTCGGCGACAGGCGTGAGTTCCCCGAGGGACACACTCACCTCAAGAAGGAGCGTGACGAGGACCTGTTGTGGTGGTCTGACCTCGTGGACCGCTTTCTCGAAGAGGGCAGAACCGTCTTCGCCTACGCAAACAACCACTACCAGAACCACTCCCCTTCGACGCTCGCGCGGTTCCTGGAACTGCGGCGAGGCGACAGGTGAGCCGCCCAAGCCTTACTGAAGTAGATCTCTCCTTGCGCCGGGAGACGACGTATGAGGTCGGTGGCTTTCGTATTTTCCGAAGCTCTTCCAACCCCCGTATCTCATCCAACTGCATATTCATCTCGCACCACAATAGTTAGAGTCCAGGCCTAACGACGAGGGGCAATACGGTGATCCTGGCCCTCAGAACTATCCACGATCTCGGCTATGAGCTTCCGGGTGGGTCCCTTCTAAGCTCCCCGGTAAATACCGGGATGAACAGGCTCGTCTTGACGCTACGATTCTATTCAACTAATCTGTTGAATAAATGAACATTGTTGACCACAGAGAGTTCAAGGATCGCCTCTTTGAGCAGTTCGCCAGGGTGGGCAAGGCTCTGGCGAGCCCCAAGCGTTTGGAGATCGTGGACCTCCTGGCCCAAGGGGAACGTACGGTCGAGGAGATCGCGAGGGAGACGTCGATGTCCGTGGCCAGCGCCTCGCAGCATCTCCAAGCACTCAAGGCGGCGCGGATGGTCGAGGTGCGCCGAGAGGGGCTCTACATGCACTACCGGCTAGCCGACGAGGACGTATTCCGAACGTGGCAAGCCGTCCGGGACCTTGCGGAGTCGCGCCTCTCCGAAGTAGACGGGGTCGTGGAGGCCTACCTGCGGGACAGGGACGCGCTTGAGGCCGTGGACGCTACGGAGCTCATGGGGCGCCTGAGCGACGGGAGCGTGGTCGTCCTCGACGTCCGCCCGGAGGAGGAGTACCGGGCCGGCCACATACCTGGCGCTCTATCCGTGCCCGTGGACGCGCTCGAAGCCGCCCTGCAGACCCTCTCGAAGGACCGGGAGGTGGTCGCCTACTGCAGGGGGCCTTACTGCGTGTTCTCCGACGAGGCGGTTGCGTTCTTGAGGGCGCGCGGCTACCGGGCGCGCAGGCTGCGGCAGGGGTTACCCGACTGGCGGGCGGCCGGGATGCCCGTGAAGGTCTAGAACAGGAGCAGAACATGACTGAAGGCAACATAGGCGCGACGACCTTGAGGGAGATGCTGGAGCGTGGCGAGCGGGTCACGGTGGTGGATGTCCGCAAGGGGGAGGACCGCGCGGAGTGGGCTATACCCGGCAGCGTGCACTACGACGCCTACGACGCCCTTAGCGCAGGCGACGAGCGGGCCATGGAGGGGCTGGATCTGCCCGAGGGCGCACCGGTGGTCACCGTCTGCGGGCGCGGCCGTTCGAGCGCGGCGGCCGCGGAGCAGTTGCGGCGCCGGGGCTACGAGGCCCTGTCTTTGGAGGGCGGGATGAAGGCCTGGAGCCTCGCCTGGAACACCGCCGACGTGCCTTTGACCGGCGCCAGGGCCGAGGTGGTGCAACTGCGTCGGACCGGGAAGGGCTGACTCTCCTACGTCGTCGGGTCCGACGGCGACGCCATAGTCGTAGACGCCTCCCTGGATCCTGAGGTGTACCTCTGGTTGGCGGAAGGGCGCGGCTGGCGGATAGCCCGCGTGCTCGACACCCACGTCCACGCCGATCATCTCTCCCGCTCCAGGAGGCTGGCTGATCTGACCGGCGCGACTCTACACATGCCCGCGGGAGCCCCGGTCTCCTACCCGTTCTCTGCTTTCGGAGACGGGGATGCCCTCGCGATCGGCTCTTCGAGGCTGGAGGCCCTAAGGACACCAGGGCACACGCCCGAGAGCACGAGCTACCTGTTGGATGGGCGGGCTCTCTTCACCGGGGACACGCTCTTCCTGTCGGCAGTGGGCCGTCCGGACCTGGACGCCACGCCGGAAGGCTCCCGCGATAGGGCGCGAGAACTCTACCGCTCTCTGAGGCGTCTGCTCGCCCTCGAGCCCGAGACGCTCGTCTTGCCGGGACACACTGGCGAGCCCGTCGCGTTCGACGGGGAGCCGGTAGCCGCGCCGCTCTTCGAAGTGCGAGAGGTGACCCCGGTGTTGAGCGAAACGGAGGACGCCTTCGTGGAGAAGATCTCGGGCCGCGTCTCTCCCCCGCCTTCCAACTTCGAGCGCATAGCGGAGCTCAACAGGGCGGGGGAAGTCCCGGAGGGCGACCCGACCGACTTGGAGGCCGGCGCGAACCGCTGCGCGGCGGGCTAGCAGTGACCCTTTCGTGAGCCGAGGGGCTCCGTCTCCTGGCGTGCGCCTGGGGCTCAAGGAGAACTGGCGGCAGTTCGCCATGCTGGTGCTGGTCAACGCCTTCGTCGGCGGCATGGTCGGCCAGGAGCGAACGGTCGTGCCGCTCATCGGCTCCGAGCAGTTCGGGCTCGTCCTCAAGACGGCCATCTTCTCGTTCATCGCATCTTTCGGCGTGGTGAAAGCGTTCTCCAACCTGGTCTCTGGGACCTTCGCCGACAGGTTCGGGCGCAAGAAAATCCTGGTGGCGGGCTGGATCATAGGAGTCCCTGTGCCGTTCATGATCATGTTCGCCCCGTCGTGGGGGTGGATCGTCGCCGCCAACGTTATGCTCGGGGTGAACCAGGGCCTCGCCTGGTCCATGACGGTCCTGATGAAGATAGACCTCGTGGGACCGCGGAGCCGGGGCCTCGCGGTGGGCCTCAACGAGTTCGCCGGGTACCTCGCGGTGGGGGCGACCGCCCTGGCCACCGGCTACCTCGCCTCCGTGTACGGTCTGAGGCCAGAACCCTTCTACCTCGGGGCGGCCTACGTAGCGCTCGGGCTCCTCGTCTCCGCCTTCCTGGTGCGCGACACGGGGGAGCACGTCCGCCTGGAGATGGAGGAGCACCCTCCTGAGCCGAACCGTTTGGGCTTCCGCGAGGTCTTCTTAAAAACCTCTTTCAAGGACCGCAACCTGTTTGCCTGCTCTCAGGCGGGGCTCGTCAACAACCTCAACGACGGCATGAGCTGGGGTGTCCTTCCCCTGTTCTTCGCCTCCTTCGGGCTCGGCGTAGGGCGCATAGGCATCCTGAAGGCCGTATACCCCGCCCTCTGGGGTGTGCTGCAGGTCGCGACCGGCCCTTTGAGCGACCGGTGGGGCCGCAAGGGCCTCATCGTAGGCGGCATGTGGGTGCAGGCGGGTGCGCTCTTCGTCACCGTGCTGGGTAGGAGCTTCGGATGGTGGCTTGTGGGGAGTGCCTTTCTGGGCCTCGGCACAGCCATGGTCTACCCTGCCCTCATCGCCGCCGTCTCGGACGCCTCGCACCCCTCCTGGCGAGCACGCTCACTGAGCGTCTATCGCTTCTGGAGGGACTTGGGCTACGCGGTGGGTGCCCTCTCCGCCGGCGTCGTCGCCGACCTCTTCGGGCTCTCGTGGGCCATAGGATCCGTGGGTGTACTGACGTTCGCGTCGGGTATCGTGGTCGCGGGGGTCTTCCGCGAGGCGAAGAAGGGACAGGTATCGAGTAACGCTGGTCCCTCGGGCCAGCGGGAAGGAGGCGAAGTATGGAAGCCAAGGACGTGAGGGCGTTCTTTGAACGGGTGGCGGGCGACTGGGACGCCATGCGCCTCGCCTACTACGACGAGCGCGTGATCGAGAAGATGGCCGAGGTCTCGGGGGTTAGCAAAGCCTCGACGGTGGCCGACGTCGGCACCGGTACAGGCTTCGTTGCCGCGGGGCTCGCCCCGCGGGTCAAGCGGGTAGTCGGGATAGACAACGCCCCGGCGATGCTCGAGGTGGCCAGGGAGAACCTCAGGACCCTTGGCGCGTCGAACGTGGACCTGGTTGTCGGGGAGGCGCCGCGACTGCCCCTGCAGGAAGGCGCGGTGGACGCCGCTTTCGCCAACATGGTCCTGCACCACGCCGAGGACCCGGCGGCGATGCTCAGGGAGATGGTCCGCGTCGTAAGGCCGGGAGGCACGGTGGCCATCACCGACGAGGTGGCTCACCCTTACGCATGGATGCGCGAGGAACACGCCGACGTCTGGCTCGGGTTCGAGCGGGGGCGGGTTCGGCGCTACTTCGCCGTGGCCGGACTCGAAGACCACCGCTACGAGCCGCTAGGGATGCACTGATGCATCCGTTCCACGACCTCGGGCGAGGTCGCCGACATCAGCATCTTCGCCGCGTGGGGCACAGTCCCTCGCCTCTGAGCGAGCCCGCGATCACAGGATCGGGCCCTTTGCGGTAGTCGGCTAGAGCTCTGCAAACTTCTTAGAAGCCCGTCTTCTGGGGAGCCGGGTGCGTAAAAAGATCGGGGAGTCCGAGGACTGTAGCGCAGCGACTTGCGCTGCCTCAGTATTAGCCTGGCGATATACTCAGCGTTTCACTGCAACGAAGGTGAGAGCGAGCGCATTTGCAGGCGGGGTACTGAACTCCCAGGAGGTAACACACGAAACCAACCTCGTCGGCTCCGAAGGCGAGGCTGAGGACTTCGTGCGCACGATGGCCGAATTTGGAGAGAGGCTGGGCCCGCTCCTCCTGCAACTCCCACCCTCCTTCACCGTCGAGGGTATGGGCGTCCTCGACGACTTCCTCAAACGTCTGCCGGAGGGGTTTCGCTACGCCGTCGAGGTGCGTCACAGGAGCTGGCTCGGCGACAGGCGTGAGTTCTCCGGGGGACACACTCACCTAAAGAAGGACCGAGATGAAGACCAATTGTGGTGGTCTGACCTCGTGGACCGCTTTCTCGAAGAGGGAAAGATCGTCTCCGCCTATGCAAACAACCACTACCAGAACCACTCCCCTTCGACGCTGGAGAGGTTCATGGAGATCCGGTGCGGCGAGCGCTGATGGCAATACCCGTAATTTTCAGCACCGGCTCGCTCTACCCCTTCGGCCTCGAGAGGGTGTACCGCTGGATCTCCGAGGCCGGCTACGACGGGGTGGAGATCATGATGGACGAACGCTGGGATACTCACCAGGAGGACTACCTGGGAGGACTCATCGAGAGGCACGGCGTCCCGATCCTGGCTCTTCACCCTCCGCTTCGCCGCGGCGCCTGGGGCCTCGGACCTGAGGAGACGCTGGTGCGGGTCGCGAAGCTAGCCCGGAGGATGGAGGTCCCGGTCGTAGTGGCCCATCCGCCTCCGCCTGGCAGGCCCCTGGAACGCTGGAAGGCCGGACCACTTCGCGAGGCGCGGGAGCAGGGTGTCACCGTCGCCGTCGAGAACATGCCGCGTAGCCAGGCCGGGGGCGTTTTCGGCATCCGTCGCAGGAGCTGCTACCTGCCCGAGCACCTCGCCGGCGTGGGTGACGTGACGCTCGACACGAGCCACGCAGGGGCCAGCAAGGTCGACATCCTGCGGGCTCATACGGTGCTGGCCGCGCAGCTGCGTCACCTCCACCTCTCCGACTCCAACTTGGAGTCGGGCCGCGACGAGCACCGTCTGCCCGGCAAGGGGCGCCTGCCTCTCAAGCCCCTCCTGTCCGCGCTCGCGGCGAGCGGGTATACCGGTGCCGTCAGCCTGGAGCTCAAGCCGTGGCCGCTAGGCACCCCCGATGCCGGGACGATAATGGAGAGGATGCGGGCGGCGCTACGGTTCACGCGGGAGGGACTCGAAGGGCGCTAGGATCGAGCACCTGCGCGCGGATGATAAGCTCTTCGGAAATTCATCCAGAAAGGAGTTTTCGATGGTAGACGAGCGGGTCGGAAAGCTTGCGCGGGTTCTGGTCGACTATTCGATAGAGGCGGGGGAGGGGGATCAGGTCCTCGTCTTCGGTGAGGTGGGTGCAGGACCCCTGATCAAGGAGCTCTACGCGAGGGTCTTGCAGGTCGGCGCCACACCCATAACGCAGGTGAGCTTGCCGGGGACGCAGGAGCTCTTCTTCGCGCACGCGCAAGGGCTTCACTACGAGGAGATCCCGCAGGTCACGCGCGCGATCTATGAGGGAGCAGACGCCCAGATCGGCATTCGCTCCCCTAGCAATACGCGGGCGCTCGCGAACGTGGACCCCTCCAGACAACAGGCTCTCCAGAGGCGCAACAGGCCGCTGAGCGAGATGATGCTGGAGAAGAACCGCTGGGTGCTGACGCTCTTCCCGACGGAGGCGCTGGCGCAGGAGGCCCACATGAGCCTCGCCGAGTACGAGGAGTTCGCCTTCGAGGCGATGGGGCTCAACGAGGAGGACCCCGTCCGGTACTGGAGCGAGAAGTCAGCCGAGCAGGAGCGGCTCAAGGAGAGGCTGGAGCAGGCGCGAGAGATTCGCATCGTCGGACCGGAGACGGATCTGACGCTCTCGGTCGAGGGACGCACGTTCGTGAACTCCGCGGGGAGGCGCAACATGCCCTGCGGCGAGGTCTTCACCGGGCCGGTCGAGGACTCGGCCAACGGGATTGTCTACTTCGGCGTGCCTGCCGCGATAGGAGGACGCGAGGTGGCGGGGGTGCGGCTGCGCTTCGAGGAGGGAAAGGTCGTCGAGGCGAGCGCCGAGAAGGGCGAGGAGTACCTGATGAGCCTTCTCGACACCGACGCGGGGGCGAGGTACCTGGGAGAACTCGGGATCGGGACCAACTACGGCATCCGCCGCGCGAGCGCGAACGTCCTCTTCGACGAGAAGCTCGGCGGGACGGTGCACCTCGCCATAGGCCGATCCTACGCCGAGACCGGCGGCAAGAACGAGTCGAGCGTGCACACAGACCTCGTCTGCGACCTGCGCGACGGTGGCGAGCTGTACGCGGACGGGGAGTTGATCCAGGAGAACGGCCGCTTTCGCGAGTTCGACCTGCTGGCGGGGGTGCGCGACGATGGGTGAGACGATGCTGCGCGTCGCCAACGTGAGCGACGAGGGTGCGATGGAGAGCGTCAGGGACGCGCTCGATGAACTGGGCGTGGACTACGAGCACGTACGCTCCGAGCCCGACGATGACCGTTTCCCCCAGACTGCCTACTTCTACATCCCTGATAGATCCGCGGACGATGTGGAGCGTGCGCTCGCGAATCTCGCGCAGGAACATGGCTTCGACGCCGAGGTGCTTTGAGGAAGGTCCCAAGCCGGAACGCCAGGCGTTACGACCGTGAGATTCTCTACCTCGCCCTGCCCGCTCCCGGGGCGCTCGCCGCGGAACCCACCTACGTTCTGGCGGACACGGCGATCGTCGGGGTCCGAGTCGCCCTTAACGTCATTATGGCCGTGTGTTTCATCACCTGCGGCGCGCTTCGTCGGGCGCCGCTGGGCCGTCACAGGCGCCTCGACGCCGGGCCGCGTCAGGGCATCTTGAGTAAACGCTCACGGTCGGACGGCAGGGTTCGGTTTATACTCATCCCACACGAAACAGCGGCTGCGGAGAGGTACTGCAAGTGGCGCAATCTCACGGCAAGATATTCGGGCTCGTCCCATACGATTTCAGGTTCCCGAGCCTGGAGCGCGCCCGCCGGACGTTCTGGAATTCTGGCGACGAGCGCTTCCTGGTGCCGACCTTGTTCGGGATCGGCTGGACTACGAACCTGAGGAGCGCGCACCGGCACCCGCTTCAGGCCCTACTCGTTGCGGCCCTCGTGCTCTGGCGCATCCGCGCCGCCAAGAGACGCTAGGATGCGCTACGACGCCGTCTTTCTGGACGTCGACGGGACCCTTCTGTGGGTCGACCTGGATATAGATGGGTACGTCGAGGACCTCGCACCGTACTCGGGCAACGGCGGACTGACCACCGAGAGGGTCGCAGGTCCGGTGTGGGGAAGCCTGAGACGTCACATCGCGGGGAACGTAGATTACCGTACCGAGGAGGGACTGGCGGACTTCAAGCTGCGTAATGCCCAGATGACCGCCGCGGAGCTCGGTATAGAGGCGCCGGCGGAGGTACTCACGCAGGTCGCAGAACGCAGGATCTCCTTCAACCCCTATCCCGAATCGGAGGCGTTGCTGCGGCGCTTGCGAGAGATGGGAGCAAAGGTCTTCGCGGTCTCCAACTGGGACATCGAGCTCGTCAGGGTACTCGACGACCTCGGCTGGAGTGGCTACTTCGACGGTGTGATCGCATCCGCTGTCGTCGGGACCGAGAAACCCGAAGGTGAGATCTTCGAGGAGGCGCTGCGCGCGAGCGGCGTCTCGCGCGGGAGGGTGGTCCACGTCGGCAACGACCCCATCACCGACATAGAGGGCGCTTCGCGGGCCGGCCTGGACACGGTGCTCGTGGACCGCAGGGGTACGGTCGAGGCGCCGGAGGCCACCTTCGTCCTGCCTGATCTGAACGGTCTGCCGGGGATCGTCGAGGGGTAGAGGGATGGAGGAGATGGACCTCTCGCGCATCGAGCGGGCCGTGCGAGAGATCCTGCTCTCCATAGGCGAGGACCCCGGGCGAGAAGGTTTGTTCGAGACCCCCGAGCGCGTCGCCGAAGCCTACACCCACCTCTTCTCTGGGTTGCGCGAGGACCCTGCCCGTAACCTGGAGGTCTCCTTCCCCGCGGAGGGCCACGACACCGTCCTGCTGCGGGACGTGCCGCTGGCGAGCATGTGCGAGCACCATCTGCTCCCTTTCGTCGGCAAGGCGCACGTCGGGTACGTACCCGAGGGGCGAGTCGTCGGGCTCTCGGAGATCGTGCATCTGGTGGAGGGCTTCGCCCGCAGACCACAGCTCCAGGAACGCCTCACGGCCCAGATCGCCGACGCACTACACGAGTCTCTCGGCTCGCGCGGGTCCTTCGTCGTCATCGAGGCCGAGCAGCTTTGCATGACCATGAGAGGGGCGCAGAAGCCTGGCACAATCACCGTTACGTCGGCCTTCAGGGGCGTCTTCGATGAGGAACCCGGGCGCAGGAGCGAGGTGATGGCCCTGATCTCACGCAGCGAGAAGCGAGGTTAGATCGTAGTCTGCCGGCCTATCCTTTCCCGTAATGGTCCGCATCGTCGATGTCCTGACCGGCCTCTTCGCCCGGTTCCAGGTACAGGCGTGCCCACAAGATCCTGTCATCCATTATCCCCATGACGATGCCCCCGGCCATCTGTAGCCCGGTGGCGCTCCAGTGCCGCTCGCTCCACGAGACGTTTCCCCCAGTGCTATGCCTGAGCAACTCGGCCTGGAAGTCCGGGACGCTCTCGAATATGGCAGACCAGTTCTTGCGTACCTCTTTCTTGCCACCGAAGCCCCGGTTGGGATGGGCCGGTTACTCGCTCCTGTAGTCCGGGTCGAAGCACTCGAGCATCGCTTCAGGATCATGGCCGTTCGAGCACCGCTGGCTGGCACCGCCCTCTCCCGGTCTCTCGGGCCGGATTACTCTGCCGTCTTTACGGCCTCTCGCTCGGGGGTTCCGGCCAGGGCCGCCCCTGCGATGCCGGCGTCGTTGTGCATCTCGGCGGGCACGGCTTTCGTGCGCGCCGTGAGGTGGGGGAGGAACTTCTCGGATTTCTTGCTGATGCCGCCGCCGATGACGATGAGGTCGGGCCACAGGAGGTCTTCTATCCTGTTGAGGTACTCGTCCAGGCGCTTGGCGTACTCCTTCCAGCCGAGGTCGTCCCGCTTGCGCGCCGTGTCCGAGGCCCTGTGCTCGGCGTCCTCGCCCCTGATCTCGATGTGTCCTAACTCGGTGTTCGGGACGAGCCTGCCGCCGACGAAGAGGGAGGTGCCGATGCCGGTACCCAGCGTGAGCATCAGGACGACGCCGTCGTGGTCCCGCCCTGCGCCCCAGCGCATCTCGGCGAGACCAGCCGCATCGGCGTCGTTGACGACGCTCACGGAGGCTTCGAGCTCCCGCTGCAGCGCCCCACGCAGGTCGAAGCCTATAGCCGCTTTGTCGATGTTCGCCGCCGTCTGCACGACGCCGTCTTTGACGACGGCGGGGAAGCCGCACCCAACGGGTCCATGCCACCCTGCCTGGCCGACTACCTCGACCGCCGTCGCGACTATCGCCTCTGGCGTCGCCGGCTGAGGGGTCTTGATCCTTACCCTCTCGGTGAGAAGCTCGCCTGACGTAGTGTCGACGGGCGCGCCCTTGATCCCGGACCCCCCGATATCTATTCCGAACACGTTCATGCGCCCTCCCCAGACAGAGACCGCCTTCATTCTATACGATTGCGTTCCCACACTTGCTCGGGGAAACCCTGCCGGCGACCCGCGTGGGTTGACTCGCGTTTGTCGTAATGGTTTAGTGAGTATTGTGAAATTATCATCACATACTCATATGGGTACGAATAGCAATCGCCCTGGGTAGAGGGTTCCATCGGGTCTGTCCGAGCTCCCAGCCGAGACGGTGGGTCCGGTGTTGAGAACGAGCTTTGCCAGTCTAACGGAGCAGGGGGGTGATGCGTCGGATAGATGATCGGTGTCGTGTAATCGACGAGGGCGTTCGAAGATAGGGGGTGGCGCGAGCGGGTAGGAGAGGGAAGCCATATGTAACTGGATGATTAGAGGGTTGACCTAGTACGAGGGCTCAGGAGGAGAAACAAAAGCATGGAGAAGAGGACGAGCGGCGTAGCGAATGAGGAGACACTCAAGCCTCTCCCCAGCCGGGGCGACTTCCTGAAGGCGTTAGGAGCGGCGGGTATGGGTGCTGCCGTCGCGAGCAACGTTCTGCTCCGGGAGGCGCTCTCCAAGGAGAGGTTGGTCAGCAACCTCCGTCCGACAGACCTGACGTTTTCGATCAAGAAGCAGTATCGTCCGTTCGATCTTCTGGCGAAGAACTTCGTCCAGCTTCGTGACGGCTTTGATTCGGACACCAGCGGCAACTACGCGGTTCTCGCACCCGCTCCCGAGAGTAATCGTGGCAGCGCCTCAATTAGGCGCGGTACTCTCAGGGTCAATGGCGACGCGTACTTCGCACTCTTCAGGTCGACCACCTCGCAAGAGGCACCTTTCGCCACGGTGATCGTGGACGTCGAGAGGTTCTCAGATACCACCGGTGCGGAGAACACGGTCTACGCTGGACTCGTCCAGGACGAATCCAACTACGTCACCGCCTTCTACAACAACGCTACGCACAGGGCTGGCATAAGCGTCTGCGTGGACGGAACGGCCACGACTCTCGGAACCGTGGACGCGGTGCTCGGTGCCCCGCTCAGGTTCGCCTTCGTGGCCAACGAGAATGAGGTCACGGCACTCGTCGGCGACCCCACTAGCAGCATCGGTGACTTTCGCCCCCTGATAAAGCGAGACGTAAAGTTCGAGACCGGTGGCGCCCTGGACCTGCGTGACGTGACGGTGCTCGCGAACTTCAAGAACGGTTTCGGTGCCAGGGCTACCTCAGGGGCGATCGTGCTCGGTGGTGTGGAGGCGGGGTACTACGGTGAGGCGGGGGTGCGGGACCCGCACGTTATCCAGTACGCTGACGGAACCCCGTACATAAAGGACAACAAGCTCTACTTCACCCTCACCAACGCGGGCCTAGGCTTCTTCGAGAAAGCCCACTGGACGGTCTGGACTATGGACCTCTCCGACTACACAAAGACAGAGCAGATCGGGAATATTTTCTGGCACAACCCTGGGGATTCCACAAAGGTCCTCGGGCATCATGCTGGGCAGATCGTCCTCGATGAGGAGAAGGGTCGCTGGATCGTGCTGGTCAGCTCGTGGGGCGACTTCGGCCCGCAGGGCGGTGACAGGGCCCTGACGCCGGGCGTGGTCACGCCCCCCGATCAAATCAACAATCCGCCGGTCGACATCCTGTACGCTGAGTTGCCCAGTTCCACGAACCTCCTCGGGGGCGTACACATCCTCGATGGGAGAAGGCATCCGGTGAACGACCTCCCCTATAAGACCGAGGGGAAATGGGATCCCGGCCTCACGCGCATCGGTGGCCGCTGGTACCTCTCCTACGTCATCGCCCTCGACCTCTTTACGGACTTCCAGCCCGCCCTCGCGAGGAGCCCTGTCGGCGCCGACCACACTGCGCTCGAGTTCGTGGGTGCCGACTGGGCGAAGAGGGCTACGGAGGGTCCCATCATCCAGAAGATCGGAGGCAGGTGGCGTGTGCTCGCCTCTTGCGGCGACGACGAGCCACCGGAGCTCCACGACAAGTATCCGATGTACACGCTCGAAATGTCGTTCGACGGCTACCTCAACGCCCCGCACCCGACCAACATACCGCACCCGATGGTCGTGCCCATACCGCTCAGCACCGGCAACACCAGGTACATTCTGATCACCTTCGAGGGCACCCAGTACTATATCGACCTGCTCGGCTACGGTACGCACGGCGACTTCATCGTGATGGAGGCCGCACAGGTGATGCGGGGCTACGAGTTTACTCCGAGATAGACCGGCCGAGGGTCTCAGGCGCGTGCGAGCCGAGGGCCGGGCCCGATGTGAAAGGCTCATAAGATAACATGCCGGGCGGCGCGACCGTCGGTGGTTGCGCCGCCGCAAGCCCACGTGGGCATGAACGCTGGTCGGGTGAAGGTAGACTTCTACGGGTACTCGTAAGAGTACTTTCTTGGGTCCCAGGAGGGCGAGAGCGTCCTGGATTCCGAATCGTCGACTGAATCAGTGGGTAGCAGGAAAGGGCTGCAGGTGATCTTAGCCGGGGTGCACGGGCGCGAGACACAGCCAGGTAGCACGGCGATTCGCCGTAGCGTAAGCTGTAGAGCGGCAGATGAAATATGGGAAGGCCGAGTAGAGGGAGAATAGATGAGGATAGTG
>CADDZK010000082.1 GCA_902812425.1 Actinomycetota bacterium | reverse complement strand
GTCTACAGGATGCACCCCCTCATCCCCGACGACTTCGACTTCCGTTCCGCGACGGACGACAGCCCGGTTCAGGAGCGCACCTTCAGGGAGGTCGCCGGCAAGCACGTGCCAGGATTGCTCGATGAGATCCGGCTCGCCGATCTGTTCTACTCGTTCGGCATCGCGCACCCCGGCGCGATCTCGCTTCACAACTACCCGCGTCTGCTCCAGGAGTACGAGCGGCCAGACGGCACCCTCATGGATCTGGCGGCGACGGACATCCTTCGTAGCCGCGAGCTCGGCGTACCCCGCTACAACGAGTTCCGCAGACAGCTCCACCTCCCACCGGTCGAGTCCTTCGAAGAGTTCGACCCTGCATGGGCGGATGAGTTGCGGCGCGTCTACGAAGGCGAGATCGAAAGGGTAGACCTCACGGTCGGCATGTACGCCGAGCCGAAACCAAGGGGCTTCGGCTTCTCGGACACGGCCTTCCGCATCTTCATCCTCATGGCCTCGCGGCGCCTCAACAGCGACCGCTTCTTCACGACGGATTACACACCGAGGATCTACACCCAGGCCGGCCTCGACTGGGTCGACGACAACGACATGTCGAGCGTCCTGCTGAGGCACTTCCCCGACCTCCTGCCCTCGCTCCGCAACGTAGATAACGCCTTCGCCCCGTGGTCGAGAGTGGGCTCGTGATGGCGTTCCCGAGAACCTTTTAGGGAGGATCCAGCGGATGGAGATCGCACCAGGAGTCTACAGCATAGATCAATGGAAGGGCGGTCACGTTCACGCCTTCCTGCTCGACGACGGTACGGATCTGACGGTGATCGACACGCTCTTCGACACTGACGCAGGGCGGATACTCGACGGGATAAGGAACATTGGCCGAAGCGTGGACGACCTGAAGCACGTCGTGTTGACGCACGCCCACCGTTCTCACCTTGGCGGGCTGGCCACCCTTAAGAGGATGAGTGGCGCGACCGTCTACTCGCACGCGTGGGAGGCCGATATCGTCGCCGGCGAGCGCACGGCCCAGCCCGTCACGCCCGTCCCGATGCGCCCTTTGCGCACCTACTGGCGCGTCTACTACCTTCAACTCGGGGCGGCGCTCGGGCGCGGGAAACACACGCCCTGCCCCGTGGACGCCACGGTGGAAGACGGGGATACGGTCGGACCCGTCAGGGTGCTCCACGCGCCGGGCCACACGCCTGGACACCTCGCCTTCTGGTGGCCGGAGAGACGAGTCCTCTTCGCTGGCGACGCCATCGCCACCTACCCGGTCTTCGAGGCGGGCTGGCCGGCGTTCAACCTCAACCCGACGCAACATCGGGTCTCCCTGCGCCGCATGGCCGATCTCGACGCGGACGTACTCGCGGTGGGGCACGGGGATCCTATCACCGCCGGTGCCGCCGAACGCTTGCGCTCCCTGGTCCGGGGCTGGTAAACGCTCGCGCTTCACGCGGGGTCGGCGGATTGCGTCTCTACCCCTGCGTCTCGAGTGGTAGCCACCGCCACCCCTGCTCTCTCCTGCGAATATGTCCCAGGCTGGGGAAGGGAGGGAAGTGGTGGGCGAAGACCAGGGCGTCCTCCTCCGCCGCAAGGTCGAAGATCCTGCTCTTGCTGGCAGAGGCCTGCTGGGGGAACACGTCGAAGACGGGGGTCCACTCGGGATGCTCCAGGTGTATAGGATAGAGCACGGCGTCCGAGACGTGCAGCAATCGGTCCGCGCCCGAGGCGATGGAGAGTGCGATGTGTCCCGGCGTGTGCCCGAACGTGGCTATAGCGTGAATACCGGGCACGATCTCGGAGGAGTCCCCGATAAGGGTCAGCCGATCCTTGAGAGGCTCCAGGTTCGTGCGGGCCGTCTCTACCATGATCGCCTGAGCTTTAGTCGTGGCTGCCTCCGAGTTCCAGAACTCCCACTCCTCTTCCGAGATGAAGTAATGGGCGTTGGAGAAAACCAGCTCTCCCGCTTCGTTCAGCGTGCCGCCGACGTGGTCGGGGTGGGCGTGGGTGATGATGACCGTGTCGATCTCGGAGGGCTCGATGCCAGAGGCCCTGAGGTTTTCGGGCAACAGGCCCGTAACCGATGTCGAGTGGTCGATTCCGGGGAAGATCCTGGCCGCGTGTGCTCCCAGGTTGCCAGCCCCCGTGTCTACCAGCACACGGTGCTCTCCTGTGTCGACGAACAGGCAGGTATATGGGGTCGTTACCTGCGTCGTCGGTAGGTTACGCTGGCGCAGAGCCTCTTCGACGCGCTCAGGAGGCACGTTGGCGAAGAGGCTCTCGGGCGGATAATTGAGGGCGCCGTCGCTCGCGGAGACGCACCCGAACTCGCCTACCTCGAAACGAAAGCTTCCTGCGCCCATCATCTACCTCCTGCCCAATAGCCGGGCGGTCTTCGGAGCCCGTTTTCCCCGCAGGCATCATACACCCGGAGAACATCTCGGGGACGCTGCACATCGCCGAAAACCCCTGAAGACGCATGTAAGCATCATCGAGGTGCGTGAGCCGGGATAGCGCCGGAGGCTCCTCTGCTCGACATTTCCCGCGGCTGGCACCACCCTCGGGTATCCGCGCCGCAGACGGCCTATACTGTTCGCATGAGGCCCATATGCTTCATATCGGACTATGGTCTCTCCGGCGAGCTCGTGGGGACTTGCAAAGGCGTGATGATGGGCATCGCTCCCGGGGTCTCCATAATAGATGTGACCCACAGCATCCCCAAGTTCGACGTAGTCAGGGGGGCGGAGACCCTCCGCCACGCCACCGGGTACATGCCTGAGTACGCGGTGTACCTTGCGGTCATAGATCCAGGCGACAAGACCGAGAGGCGAGAGCTCGCCGCCGAAACCCGGAGCGGGGCTTGCCTCGTAGGACCGGATAACGGGTTGCTCATGCCCGCCGCCGAGGCCCTGGGCGGCGTCGCGCGGGCGGTACAGCTCACGAACCCCGACTATCACGTCCATCCTGTCTCCAACAGCTTTCACGGTCGGGACGTTTTCTCTGCCGTGGCGGCACACCTGGCTGCGGGTACTGACCTAATGGATCTGGGAGAAGATGTGGTCCCGGCATCCATGGCTCTCATCGACTTCCCCAGGGCAAGGCGAGAAGCGAACGGTGGTCTCGTTGCGGAGATAATCGACATCGACCGCTTCGGGAACGCCAGGCTCTCCGCCACGCGAGACGATATCGAGTTGCGCTACGGCGCTCCCGTTCAGATCAGGGTTCGAGACGACGTCATGGACGCGAGGTACCTGGAGACCTTCGGGACCTCGGAGACAGGGGACCTGGTCCTGGTTACCGACTCTCACTGGCGCCTGAGCCTCGCCGTAAACCAGGGGAACGCGGCGAGGGCTCTTCTGCTCTCCCTCGGAGACGAGGTTCGTATAGAACCTCGGGACGAACCGGCCTCCTCTTAGAGGAGGTAACTTCGAGGTCGGTCGCACCGTCCGCAGAGGCCCTCGGGCCTACAGCTCGGAGGCGACCCTCTCTTTGGAGCGTGAGTACTGCTGCGTTCTGGGTTGAAAGCTCACCGCGAGCTCCCGACGCTTGAACGGATACTTGCGAAAAACCTCTACCTGCTCGTCTTCGACCTCGATGATGTTGTAACAAGGGCGGGTGTCCCCCCTGACGCGCAGGGTCGAGGCGGTCCCGGCGTTCACGATCAGCATATTCTCGAGCTTCCAGGAGTAAGGCACGTGCTTGTGCCCGGAGAGGACGAGATCCACCTCCACGTCCACGAGCCTCTGCAGGACGTCCCCGGCATCGTAGACGATGTTGCGCTCGCGTCCCGTCCCTGGCAGGGGGATAAGGTGGTGGTGAACGACGAAGATCTTCAGCTTCTCCCCCGCGCCCGAGAAGGTATCTGTAATGAACTCGTAGTGCTCCCTACCTACCTGTCCGTCGTTGAGGTCAGGCTCCGAAGAGTCGACGCCGACGAGGATGGCTTCGTCGAGATCCATGACCGAGTGGCGCTCGCCGAAGAGCCGCTCGAAGTGTATGTAGCCTACGTTCCTGGCGTCGTGGTTGCCGGGTATGACCATGATGTGTTCGCACTCTATGCGGTCGATGTACTCTGCAGCCTGCTCGAACTCTTCCCTGTATCCCGCATCCGTAAGGTCCCCTGAGACCACGACCGCAGTCGGGTTCATCCGGTTCACCTCGATGATCGTTCTATCCAGAAGATCCGGAATAAAGCGCGCGTTGCCGCAATGGATGTCCGAGATCTGGCATATGGTCACCCGACCTTTGCCCATAAGCTGCTCCGGGTCTAGAGCCGTACTCCTCCCTGAACTCAAGTGCCCGCTGTCACCCGAGTACATTATAGCGGTCTCGCCATCGATAATGCTGCCTCGTCGGGCAGACGTCGTGGCGAGCGCATAGCTCTAGAGGCGAAGGTGACTCATCTCCTGCCAGAACGCAACAAAAAATGGCTCATTTGAGGGATGCGCCGCTCTTTCCTTCGTTGCTATGTTACTCGCGTAACTAACTACCGAGGGAGAAGAGCATGGTAAGGAGGGCGTTATTCTTGCTTGCGGCGATAGGGGTAGGTGTGCTGCTGGCCGGCGGGGTGGCCTTGGCGGCGAACCTCATATCTTGTCCAGGGGGACTATGTAATGGCACCACCGGTGACGACGAGATGATCGGCACGCCCGACACCGACTACATCTACGCCAAAGAGGGCAACGACACCCTGCGCGGTGGCAGGAGCTTCGACGACCTGCGTGGCGGGCCAGGCAACGACGACCTCGACGCAGGGCGGGGCAACGACCAGTACAACGTCTACGACACTAACTGGGGATCTGACCGCATCTCGGGCGACAGGGGAGGAACAGAAGACTGGCTGATCTTCCAGATTTCAGCGGTGCCCCTGACGATAGACCTGGTCCCGAGCCCGGATCGGCCAGAGGTCTCTTCTGGCGCGAACACGATCAACTTCGCCAGGGACGTCGTCATAGAGTGGGTCCAGGCCGGACCAGACAAAGATATCATCAAGGGCAATAGTGCAGACAACTACCTCTCGGGTGCCAACGACGACGACACCCTCATAGGCCGCAAGGGCGACGATCACCTTGTTGGCGATATCGTCGTGTTCTCCAACGAGGGTAACGATACCCTCAAGGGGGGTCCTGGCAACGACACACTCGACGGAGGCCCGCGCGGGGATGATCTCTACGGCGGTGGAGGTAACGACGATCTCATGGACGGTGACGGCGGAAGCTTGCCCCCGCAAGCTGATGACCTCGACGATGTCTTCGGCGGCCCGGGCGATGACGCCATCAACGTACAGGACGGAGACGACGACGACATAGTATGCACCGGCACCGGCAATGATACCGTGAAGAAAGACAGCGGCGACGTAGTGGACGATCCGAGCTTCGGCTGCTGAGGGTCCCAGTCACCGGGCGGAAGACCCGTACGCCTCAAACTCGGGACCGATGGAGGCGGCGAAGACCTTGCGCAAAGCCCTGTCTCCGCCGGCGTCGGCCACGAGGAAGTTGGGCTGGGCGTAGTCCAGGATGACGAAGGGTACGGGTCGGACCTGGACCACGTCGTCCCCGTACAGGGTGATCTCCGCGAAGATGCCCGTCGAGGTCTCCTCCGACCAGGACTGGTCGAGGAGGAAGTTGCCAACACCGTAGAAGATCGGCTTTCCCTCGTACATCTCGATCCCCTTGGGCCAGTGGGCGTGGCCCCCTATCACCATATCGGCCCCTGCGTCTATCGCTGCGTGCGCGAGGTCCACCTGCTCCGGCTCGGGGGTGGCGACGTACTCTTTGCCCCAGTGAGGCATTACTACGACGAGGTCCACCTCCTTTCGCAACCGCTTTATGTCTTCCTGCATGACGTCCTGAAGGAGCGGCGCCGTGCCAGGGGAGTTCTGCGTGGCCCAGGCCCAGTCGTAGGAGGGCACACCCATGTAGGAGAGAACGCCGACCTTTGTCCCTCCGAGATCGAAGACCATAGGCTTGCGGGCTTCAGCCAGATCCATGCCCGCCCCGGCGTGGGTGATTCCGGCGTCGTCCAGGTGTCCCATCGTCTCCTCGATCCCCGTGGTGCCCGCATCGAGGATGTGGTTGTTGCCCAGGGTGACGCCGTCTATGCCGGCCTCATCGAGTACGGGCATCAACCGTAGATCGCCCGTGAAGGTCGTCGCGTCGGGATGCCAGACGGCGTCTCTTATGACGGGGTTCTCGAAGTTCGCGAGCGTGAGGTCGGCGCTCGTCAGGTACTCCCTGACCGCTCCAGCTTCTCCCGTCCGCTCTGCCGTGAACTGGTGGATGATCCCCGTCTCCGAGTAGGGACTCTGTTCCGGCACCCGGCTCGTTATGGCGGCGTAGCCCCCGTCGAGCGGGAAGTCCAGCCCCATGCCCTTCTGGATGACCATGTAGTTCTGCCCGCGGTCGAGCACTACGTCGCCGGCCACGACAACGCGCCGCAACCTCTGTGGTTCAGGAACCGTCGCGTCATTCTGCTCCAGGGGATAACCCTCGGGAGCAGCCTCGTCAGGGTCGAGGAGCGTCTTGCCATCTACCGAAAGTACCTTGACCCTGGGACCTACCTCGTCCCAGGGTACGAGCCCGAGCGCCCCCGGGGTCCTGCTCACGTGGTCGACCACGGCGCCCGCCGAGTCGAAGCTCTCGAACTCAGAACGATCGAGAAGCTCACCGGCTTCCTCTTGCTGCAGCCGCGCGACGGCCAATCCTCGGGCCTTCGAGAGCTCCTGCATGCTCACGTCCTCCAGCGTAGAGCTGAGGTGGGCGATAGGGACGAGAGCCGTGTTCTGTTGGGGACGGCTGGCGCTCTTCGAAGGGTTGTGGGTATCCTGGACGGCGCCGGTTCGCCCTCCTGGCGTCGCGCCGGCTCTCTGGCCCTCGTCTGCTCGTCGGCCCTCGCCTGGATGGCCTTTAGATTCTTCGGAAGAGCAGGAGATCAGTAGCGGAGAGAGGCTGACCAGCACGGCTATTATCGCCATCAGCACGGGTGCGCGGAGCTTCATCTCTCTCCCCGTGTCATCCACTCACACGATCGTCGATGCCAGTACGCTGGGCTTCGCGTCCGGGGCCGGCTGGGGTGGACGGCGTCCCGACGAGAGCAGGCGTTCGATCCTGGTCAGGCTCTGGTGGGCCGGCTTGGGCTGCTCCCACAACTCCACGCGGAGCGCGCCTTCATCCACGAAGACCCGCACGTGGGTCAGGACGAACCTGGATACGAAGACGGGGGGACCCTTAAGGTGCGGTGAGACAGGTTGCAGCTGGCGCAACCAGCACCCCGAGTTGACCAGCGCGCAGCGCCGGCCGTCATCCCTCTCCAGGTCGGAGAGCGAGGGCAGATGCGTGTGGCCCGAGATAAAGACGTCTACCGTCGTCGGGTCCAGGGAAGGGTTCATGGGCGATCTTTGCCCTCCCTTCAAGATATCCCTGACCTTATTCTCGGAGGCTTCTGCAGGGGAATAGTGTGGTCTCTCACCCGGGCTCATGGCGTTCATGGTCCTTCTTACCGCGTACCTGATCACGACGATGAACACGGCGAAGATGAGCAGGATCAGGAGGCTGACGATGCCGATATCGACGAACAGCTCGTGTATGCGGGGCAACTCGCGGTAGCCTCCGAAAAGGCCGGAGCGGCTGCCCTGCGAGCGTGCGAGGAAGTAGGCGGCCAGCCTGTAGAGCACGTAGGCCACGAGCAGCGGAAGGAGCAGGTACGCGGCCACCTTCCCGACAAAGTCGTAGAAGTAGCGGCTCGCGATCCAGCGCGGTATCGCCACGAGCGGGTAGACCATCTTTATCTCCGCGAGATCCAGGCCAGGAGATATCTCCCCGTAAGGCGCGACGCGACGGGTGAAATCCATGACGACGTGGTGCCCGAGAGGCGTATCCAGCCTGTCGTGGTAGTCCTCGACGGTGTTCGCGGGGTCGAGCTGGTTGCCGTGCTCGCAGTAGATCACACGCCGCCTGTCCCCCGCCTCTATCCCGGCCAGGTAATAGTAGGCGAAGTCATCAACCAGCCCGAGAGTCCTCAAGGTCTCCTGGATCCTGGGGTTCCACCAGCTCTCCGCGTCGTGGTTGCCCGGCAGGTAGATGACGCGCTTTCCCTCCAGCTCCCTGAAACTTCGCAGCGCCGCGAACATGCTCTCGTACTCGGGGCGCGAGATCGTGAGCGAGGCCCGGTCCTCTCCCTCCGGCACACTGCCTATCTGGAGGAAATCGAAGAAATCTCCAGCCAGGATCAACTCGACAGGCCCATCATGCGCGGCCAGCTCCTCGAAGAGAGCCTTCAGTTCAGCTGGGGACTCGAACCCGTCGCAGCCCGGATCACCCCCGATATGGGAGTCCGAGACGAAGACAACGAGCGTGTTCTGGGGTAGCTCAAGCACCAACGCTTAATATAAATGATCGGCGGCACTACGCGCTCGCGTCTTTAGAGGTCCTCACCCTCCAGGGCCTCTTCGACGACGTCCTCCACTATGTCGGCGGCCAGGATGGTCTCAAGGCCGTCGAGGACCTCGCCGGAGTCGAGCACGAAGGTCTCGTAGCCCTGCTCTTGCGCCCTCTGTCTGAGGGCGTCCATCATGCCCATGAGGCAGCCGGCCCCCCACTTAAGGTCCTCTTCGTCGAGGCGGGAGGTGGCCACGCTCACCACGGCGTCCACGCTCGAAGGCTCGAGTCCCCCTGTCTCCGGGCTGATGAGAAGGAAGCCGTTCCGGGCGAGCACACCCTCGACGACCTCTCTGGCGTCGGGCATGGGCGGGGCCTCGTAGATGGGCAGATACGCCGCGGCGATGACCCTGAGCGCCTGCACCTGGTGGTCGTGGTCCCCCTGCGCGTAGTCCCTTATGACCCCGAAAAGCTCGGGGAAGGCTCCGCCGTTCGCGGGCTCTGTCATCGTGCGTCCTCTCCTTCCGGCTCTGCCTCTTCGTTCTCTTCCCTGCGTCGTCTCCGACGCGCGGTGTATACCCTCTGGCACCGCAAAGTATCCGTTCTCGCTGAGAGACCGGGGGTTACGTCCTGTCTCCTCCGGGTACAGCTAGGCTGGTTGTGCAGGGTATAGGCGAAGGAGGCCGTCGTGGCAAAAAGGAATAGAGGCCAGGGCTCCCAGGGGCGTGCGGCAGGACGTGTGAGGGGACGCGTGCAGCAAAGCGCGAGAGGACGCACGAACCGAGGCGGCGGAGGCTCGGGGCGGAAGCGAAATACTCTCGACCTCGGCGCCATCGAGGGCTATGCGAACCGTCTGACCCAGCACTCAAGAGGTACTTCGGGGCTCGCAGGGGCCACTCCAGGGCTCGCGGGAGCCGCATCGGCGCTCGCTGGCGGGGGCCTCGCGAGCAGACTCACGGCGGGCGCTGCGCAGGGTTCGGACGAAGATTTCAGAAGAGAGGTCACCGAGCAACTCGCCCTTATAGAAGAGCGGCTGCAGCGGCTCGAAGAGCAGGTGCAGGGACCCGGCGAGCAGGGAGAAGCAGGCCTCGCCGAACCCGAGGTTGAGACGGGTCCCGAGAGCAATATATAGCCAGCAGCTCCGGCTACCACGCCGGAGATCTCACGTAAGACGCTCCCGCGCTCTGCCGCCCAGATCCTTCGAGCCGCAAGCAGGACATCGGATACTGGTTCTCCCACAGCGTCTTCCAGGGTAAACCCTTCTTCGCCTACGTGGCGCCCATCGCCCCCCACGATCCGTCCACCCCTGCCCCGCGCGACGCGCACCTTCGACGGCGTAAAAGGTCCGCGCCTGCCCTCCTTCAACGAGGCCAACGTCTCGGACAAGCCCTCCTGGATCAGGCAGCTATCCAGTCTCACATCCGACCAGATCGCTGCCATAGACGAACGCCACGAAAAAAGGGTCGAGTCCTTGCAGGCGGTAGACGACCTGGTTGAGGGCGTGGTCGATACGCTCAACGACGTTGGCGTTGTGCACAACACCTACATCTTCTTCACCTCGGATAACGGCTTCCACCACGGCGAGCATCGCGTAGCGAGAGAGAAGTGGCGGCCCTACGAGGAGGACGTACATATGCCGCTCGTGGTTCGCGGCCCGAGGATAGAGGCGGGCTCCACCACCTACAAGCTCGCGCTTAACACCGACTACCTGCCCACCTTCACGGATCTGGCGGGGGTACGACGTCCATCCTACGTCGACGGACGCTCCCTCAGGCCCGTGCTCGAAGGGACCGTAACAACCTTGAGGAGCGCCGTGTTGCTCGAAGCCTCAGCCCACTACTCACCGCCATTCAGGGGCACACGCACGATCAGCACCGACGGCATCCCTAAGCGCAAGTACGTCGAGTACGTAGGCGGCGCGAGGGAACTCTACCATCTGGATCCCGACCCCCATGAACTTGCCAACAACTACGACCCCGCCTCGCCGCCCGACGCGCTGCAAGCGCGTCTGAAAGCGCTAAAAAAGCTGTGCTGCAGATACTTGCCGTGCGGCCGAGAACGGACCGTAGTAGTTGAAACCATAGTTTTCTAGCTGAGGACTGCGCGCAGAACGCCCCTGCCGCGTGCGACTTCCACACTCCTGTGAACAGGGTATCTGAACGGCAAGAAGGGCCCGCGCGGTGAATGGGTGAGAGCCGCCAGGAAAGTAGTAGCGGCGGGCTCTGGTACGGGCCCAGCGATATGGTGGCGACGGAGACTGCCCTCTCGCGGCGGCACGCTATTGGGCACAGGTCTGTAGCGCCATCTGCATCGTCGCATCGCGCGCCCGCCCCGTCATGGGCCTCACGATGTAGGATGCCTACACCTTTTTGGCCATTTTCTGTCTTAAGGCGAACCTCGTAGAAAGCCGCTCGCTACGAGCTTCGGAGAACAGGGCCAAGAGGGCCGGAGCGTCAATGCTTAACCCCCACTCGCACTCTGGAGCGTTGCAAGGTCTCTGCCGCCATCCATCCGGCACCGACAGACCGTTCTGCCGCCGCAGCTGCGAAGCGTCTGGGTCGCTGCCCGGGTCGTGACCTTCCCGGCCCATCGACTCTGGATGAGTTCGTGGGCATGGGCGTAGGTGGAAGTACTGTTAGTACTTCAGAACCTTTCCATTCGCCCCTCGGCCGTGTATCTCCACCGACGCAAGTACTCTTTAGGTTCTGCTGCCGGAAAGGAGCCACGTTCCAGATCCTCTACGCCGATGATACCTTCTCTCAGGTCAGTGTTGAGCTCGGCGTAGGCAAGAGCCTTGTGTGCCAGCTGAACGCTGGCGTAGTCCCAGGCGTATTGCGGTTCTCTCAACGAACGTCTGCCCGCGACGATCCTGGCCCCCGAAGGGATACGGCACACAGCCGCCTCGCAGCCCATATGGAGCTTCCTGCTGGAGAGGTAGCCTCGCTCGTCGATCTCCCCAAGGGTGAACAGAGCAGATGAGTCTCCGGCTTCCTGCTGATGCTCCAGCGAGTGCGCTCGCTGGCGCTCCGGAGGCTGCACCTCAGAGATTCGGTCAGGTGGCTCTCGGGAAGCTCCCGATACCATAGCCCACATCATCCACAGGCTGATGGCTATCACCAGGCTCTCCAGAAAGAGCATGAAGTACGCGAGCCAGATCATCTCGTAAGCTCAAGGTCGCTCATGCCGCCCACCGCCACCAGTAATAGTAGTACGCTCTATGTACTCTTCCGTGCGCCTTCAGATTCTACGCCTTCAGGCCGACACATAAAGCTAAAGCGATGTGAGAGTGGATGAAGAACGCCTCTCCTCAGCAGGACCGACTCTGCCTGTGAGCCGCCCTCCTACCTCTTCAAGAGAGGGACTTCAGATATCCCAGAGCTTTCCTTCTTCCGCGAAGCTACTCCTGACAGAGAGCCGCGAGACCTCGTAGCCCGCTTCTTCTACTGCTCGCTTGATCTCCTCCTGCTCGGTCTTCCCCCCCTCGAACGAGACGGCCACCACGTTGCCGGGCGGGTTGACGTCGACGTCGGAGACGTAGTCGAGCTTCCTCAAAGCCCCTTCGAGATCTTCCATGGCCGTATCCTGTCTCTCTGCTGGTCTGCTAACGTAGACGTGTACGTCTGGCACGGTTGGTTCCTTTCTCTCGGTTGATTCGGGTCGAGGCCACATCCGCCGCCCGTGTAACCTTGATATACCCGGAAAGTTCACAAAACATCGCCAGTACCACATCAAAGAGAAGGAAGATACGCCAACTTCCCGGATACATGGCCCGATTCACTACGAATTCATCGCCCCACCTATTATGGTAGATAAAGAGCAGGAGGTGGCAACCGGTGGCGTTCGACATTTTCCTCAAGATCGACGGCGTCAAGGGAGAGAGCAGCGACGCTCAACACCGCGATGAGATAGAGGCTGCGTCATTCTCATGGGGTGTAAGCCAGCAAGGTAGCACGAGCGCCGGAGCCGGTGGAGGAGCGGGCAAAGCGAATTTCCAGGATCTCCACGTCGTCATGAACGTGAGCCAGGCCGGTCCGCAGTTGTTCCTGGCATGCGCGCAGGGCCGCCACATCAAGACGGCCATCCTGACGTGCCGTAAGGCAGGCGGGAGGGATCGGCACGATTTCTTGAGGTATACCTTGTCCGATGTGCTCGTCTCTTCCTACCAAACGAACGCCCAAGCCGAAGATGGCGTTCCTGTAGATGAGGTGTCATTCAAGTACACCCAACTCAAGGTCGAATACCGACCACAGAAGGCCGATGGCTCACTGGGAACACCGGTAACGGCAGGCTGGAACCTGAAGACTAACGAGCCGCTCGAGTAAGATCGGAGCTCAACAAAGGGTCGAGCCACATCCCGGACGTTATGGAACATGACTATAACTATGGGGTCGACCAGGCTATTCGAAGATGTGTTAACCGAAGACCTCGGACAACACGCTCCCGCGCACGGCAGCCCCTATGCGGCGGGCCGCAAGCTCCGCAAACTCCTCCTCCATCTCGGCCCCTACGAAGAAGCGACCAAGCTCCTTGGCCGCTACCCCTGTAGTTCCAGATC
>CADDZK010000081.1 GCA_902812425.1 Actinomycetota bacterium | reverse complement strand
TAGTGAGACAATAGTAAATTGCCTGCAAAATTAGCATTTCAGGCGACCAGCACGCTTCGGCCTCCGCTTGTCAGCATTTCAGCTCGTCAGCTAATCAGGAGGAACAGGTGGGTCGATAACACTTTTTGTGAGCCAGCGGATATGAGGGATTTCCGAGAAATAAAGGTCTGGGAGAAGGGTCACCGGCTCACCCTGGCCATCTATGAGGCGACCAGCGAGTTTCCTCGTCAAGAACTCTACGGACTGACGACCCAGCTACGTCCTTGCTCCGCTTCCATACCCGCCAACATCGTCGAAGGTTGTGGCAGAAGCGGTGACGCAGAGCTGGGTCGCTTCATGCTCATCTCAATAGGTTCAGCGAGCGAACTTGAGTATCATCTGCTGCTGGCTCACGACCTCGGCTACTTAAACTCCCGGCACTACCGAGAACTCTCGCAAAGAACGGGGGAAGTAAAGCGGAGGCTATCGACCTTCATATCCAAGCTGCGCCACAGCAAATCCTGACTAGCTCAAATGCTGACAAGCCGTCTGGCGAAGCCAGACGGCGTGCTGACTGGCTGAAATGCTGACAAGAGCTTGCGCTAAACTGAAGGGGATCTTCTGGAAGGAGAGACGGGTGAACCCGCAAGAGTTTCTCAATCATCTCAAGCGTGAGGTCATCGGGCATCCTGCGCTCACGCACCCTTTTCTGGAGCGGTTCGGGGAGGGGGATGCTGACGAGGAGGGTATAAGGACGTTCGCTATTCAGTACTACAGGCACGTCAGGGTGAGCCGGTTGTATCTGGCGGCTTTGATCTCCAGGTGCCGCGGCGACGAGAAGCTCCAGCTCGCCCTCGCCGAGATCCTCTTCGATGAGTACGGTCATCTGAATCCTGAAGAGACGCATCCTGCCCTCTACCGGCGTTTCCTGGGGGCGCTGGACATAGGCGAAGAGGAGTGGGAAGAACCTCAGACGCTCCCCGAGATAGAGCTGTACATCACAGCCCACTACGCGCTATCGGGCCACCCCGATTTCCGTCTCGGGCTCGGTGCGCTGGGGCCTGCCAGCGAGTGGCCCGTGCCCCCTATCTACGCCAGGCTCTCCGACGGCTTGAGGAAGGCCGCCGGCCTTCCCGAGGAGGCGCTGGAGATCTTCACGAGCCACGTCACGATGGACGTGACCCACGCCCGCATCATGATGGACGCTATCGCACCATACGCCGAGGACGAGGAAGGCCAGCGGAGAGTCCGTGAGGGCGCCATGCGATCCCTCGATGCCCGATCCGTCATGCTCGGCGGGCTATACAGGGCCGTCTACAGGGAGCCCGTACCCATGTTCGATGCCGCCGCTCACCGGGGGCTGAGATAGGTTCTAGGAACCGGGATATGACGCGGTGGTACGGGGAAGACCTCGCGTACATCCACGATGTTGGTCACGCGGAGTTCGCCCTCAGCTCGGCGCCTGGGATATTGGAGATTCTGAGGCGCAGTGAGATAAGAGACGGTCTCGTCGTCGACCTGGGGTGCGGCAGCGGGCAGTGGGCGCGCGAGCTCGTGGATGCCGGCTACCGCGTACTCGGGATCGACATCTCGGAGGCTATGATCGAGATAGCGCGCCGCAGGGTGCCGGAGGCCGAGTTTCGGGTGGACTCTCTGTTCGACGCCGATATCCCGCCGTGCGGGGCCGTCACGGCCGTCAGCGAGGTTCTGAACTACCTGTTCGACGAGGAGGCCGGCGGGCTGACGCCGCTCTTCCGTCGCGTCTTCGAGGCGCTCGTCTCCGGCGGCGTCTTCGTCTTCGACGCGCTTGGCCCGGGGCAGGTGCCGTCCGGCACCACGGCGAGGGGATCTCGCGTGGGGGAGGACTGGGCTGTGCTCTCCGAGAGGGAGGAGGACTCAGAGCGGGGGACTATGGAGCGCCGCATCGTCAGCTTCAGGAAGGTTGGGGAGCACTATAGACGCAGCGACGAGGTGCACCGCGTGCGATTGTACGAACCGTCCGAGCTGTTCGCCGAGCTCGGTGAAGTGGGCTTCGAGGTGCGGACGATACGCGCCTACGGCGACTATCCCCTGGGTGAGAATCACGCCGCCTTCGTCGCGCGCAAACCAGCGTGAGACGGCGAGGATTAGAGGGCGCGAAGCGGGTATAAATACGCGTATGCCCGAGCTGCCGGAGGTCGAGACAATAAAAGAAGACCTGCGCGAGCTGGTCGTCGGCTCGAAGATAGAGCGGGCCGAGGTCCTCGACCCTTCGCTCGTGGAGCAGCCCCAGGCCGAAGAGTTCGCACGCCGGCTCGAAGGTGTCCGTATCACGGGCACGCGGCGGCGGGCCAAGCATCTCATCGTCGAGCTAGATTCGGGGGACTCGCTCGTCTTTCAACTCAAGATCGGGGGCCAGTTGTTGCTGGTGCCTCCGGTCGAGGAGCCGAAGACGGCGCTCATGCTCATACTGCACCTCGACGCCGACAGGAGGCTCTTCCTGCGGGACGAGACGGGCTTCACGCGGGCGCGGCTGCTCGATGCGGAGGAGCTCGAGGAGCGGCTCTCTCCGCTTGGACCCGAGCCGCTTGAGGAAGGGTTCGACGCGGGGTATCTGCAACGCAAGATCGGTTCGCGGAGGGCCCAGATCAAACCTCTGCTCCTGGATCAGAAGGTCGTCTCGGGGATAGGGAACATCTACGCCGATGAGATCCTGTACGATACGAGGCTGCATCCCAGGCGCAAGGCGAATACCCTCTCGGAGGAGGAATGGAAAGCGCTACACGCGGCGATCCGGTCCAACCTCGCGGCTGGTGTGGAGCATCGGGGGACGACGGTGAGGTTGTACAGGGACGTTCTGGACAGGCCCGGCGAGCATCAGAACTACCTGCGGGTCTTCGAGAAGCACGGGAGGCCCTGTCCTGGGTGTGAAGGAGAGGTAGTTCGGGAAAAGGTAGGGGGGAGGCCTTCGCACTTCTGTCCGGAGTGCCAGCGGGAGAATGGCCCGAAATCAGGGGGAACGTTAGAATCACTGTGGTAAACGTGAAAGGAGATAGGGGTGGCGGATAAATTCGACCTCGTAATTATCGGCGGCGGGAACGCTGGATACATACCGGCGATCCGGGCGAGCCAGCTCGGGATGAAGGTGGCCCTGATCGAGAAGCGTGAGGGAGGGCACCTTGGCGGCACGTGCTTGAACGTCGGATGCATCCCGACCAAAGCACTGCTCCAGACGGCCCATCTTTTGCACGATGCAAAAAACGGCGAGGACTTCGGCGTCAAGGTTGGCGAGGTGGAGTTCGACTACCCGCAGGCTGCCAAACGTCGCGAGCAGGTCGTAAACCAGCTCCGCAAGGGCGTGCAGGGCCTCATGAAGAAGAACAAGGTCACCGTCTACAACGGGGTCGGCAGCTTCGTAGAGCCGAAGAAGATCAAGGTGGAGACATCGGACGGCGAGGAGGAGCTCGAGACCGAACACGTCCTGATCTCCACCGGCTCCGCCGTAAGCACCCTTCCCGGTCTGGACTTCGACGGCGAGAAGGTCATCTCCTCTGACAACATCGTCACCAACGACGAGAGCTATCCGGGGTCCGTCATCGTCCTCGGCTCGGGGGCCGTCGGCGTCGAGTTCGCCAGCATGTACCACGACTTCGGCACCGAAGTGACCATTGTCGAGCTGCTCGACCGCATAGTGCCGCTGGAGGACCCTGAGATCTCCGAGGCCCTAAAGAAGGAGTTCGAGGACCGCGGCATCAGGGTGCTCACCAGCACCAAGGCCGACCCCGAGAGCCTGGAGAAGACCGACGACGGCGTCAAGATCACCGTCGCAGGCGCGGGCTCCGGCGAGCAGGAGGAGACGGAGGGCGAGGGCGGCTCCTACGGAGGCGAGGATGCGCCTACCGGCGAGGCAAGCGAAGCTGACGGGGAGACCCTGGAGGCCGAGGCGATACTCGTCGCTGTCGGGCGCAGGACCGTCACCGAGGATTTGAACCTCGACGTTACCAACGTCGAGCTCGACGACCGTGGGATCATCCAGGTCGACGAGTACGGGCGGACCGCCGAGGACGGCGTCTACGCTGCTGGCGATGTGATCGGCGGCTACTGGCTCGCGCATGCCGCGGGGCACGAGGGGATCATCGCCGTCGAGCACATGGCCGGCGAGAACCCGATGCCCATGGACCAGAACCTCGTCCCTCGCGTGACCTTCTGTAGACCAGAGGTTGCTTCTTTCGGGCTCACGAAGGCGCAGGCCGAGGAAGAGGGCTACGAGGTCAAGGAGTCCAAGTTCCCCTTCAGGGCCATCGGCAAGGCCCTCATCGAGGGCGAGCCCAACGGCTTCTTCAAGATCGTGGCCGACGCCGAGACCGACCTCATCCTCGGGATGCATGCCATAGGTCCCAAGGTGACGGACCTGATCACCGAGGGCGTCTTCGCCAAGCTCGTCGAGGGTACGCCGCAGGAGTTGGGGATGACCATCCACCCACACCCGAGCCT
This sequence comes from Actinomycetota bacterium, assembly GCA_902812425.1. Classification (GTDB taxonomy): domain Bacteria; phylum Actinomycetota; class Rubrobacteria; order Rubrobacterales; family Rubrobacteraceae; genus Rubrobacter_D. Next base: position 8,485 of record CADDZK010000081.1, on the reverse strand, counting down.
CTCCGAGATCGTCGGCGAGTCCGCGATGGCCGTGGAAGGACACCCGATCCATTTCTAGGTATCGGCCGTCAGAAGTGGCCGCGTATAGCGGCCCCTTCCTGTAGCCTGAGCCCCGATGCCTGAAGCCTCCAGAGCAGAGTTCTTTTTCCGAGACCCCCGCGCGCCGCGGCCCAATCGTCCTATCGGCGTCGGGGTGCTCGCCCTGATCGAACGCGACGGCGCGCTCCTTCTGGAGCGCCGCAGCGACTGCGGGCGGTGGGGTTTGATCGGCGGGGGTGTCGAAGCCGAGGAATCCCTCGAAGATGCCCTGCGGCGCGAGGTGCGCGAGGAGACGGGGCTCGTCGTGACGTCCCACGAACTCTGCGGTGTTCTCTTGGATCCGTCAAGGATCGTCCGCTACCCCGACGGCAACGTCGTGCGCCTGATCTCGTTCGTCTACAGGACGGGGGTCGGAGGGTTCGAGACGCTCCGGCGCAGCGAGGAGTCAGTGGATCTGCACTTCTTCCGCCCCGAAGAGCTGCCCGACCTCGACGTGATCGAGACCGCAAGGCCGGCCCTGGATCTTTACTTCGCGGCGAACGCACAGCCGGCGATCCTGCGGGACTAGCGCCGTGGTTACGAATCTGCATATCCCCAAGGACTCCGCTTTCGACCCGGCCCGCGACGGTTTCGGTTTCCGAAACCCGGTCGGAGAGGTGGCGGTCGGAAGCGGAGGAGGACCGCTCTTCCGAAGGCTCGGCGCCGTACTGTACGGCAAAGGCCTGTGCTTCGGCATGGTCGCCATGGCTTTGAGGAGGTTCTCGGAACGGTCGCCGGACGTGTCGGATCATCCGCTGGCAGAACTACTGCCGAGTCGGGAGGTGCTCGACGAGATAAGACGCTACCACGTCCGCCAGTACACGCCTCGCGCGGTCCTCGCCGCCGTGTGGGATTGGCTGCGTTCGCGAGGTGGGAGGACCGACGGGGTTCTTGGACGGCTTAGGCTCACAGGTGAGAACCCGCATCTGATCTGCTTCGGACCCGCCGCCAACCGGAGGTTCTTGAGGTGCCTCTTGCGGGCCCACGCCGTCGCGCCTTACCGTGTAGAGGCGGCGGATGGGGAGACGCGCGTGTACGTCTACGACCCGAATTATCCCGGAGACAGAGGACGCTACGTTCTCTTCCGTCGTGACGCGTCGGGAGACATTAAGGAGTTCCAGTACGAGGGCTTCGGGACGCGCTGGGGGTGGGGGATCTCGCTCTTCCCCCTCTCTGCGATAGGAGACACGGCACGGCCCCGCCTTCGTGCGATACCATAAGGCGCAAAATGTGAGGGAGATAGGAGAGCCGTGGCTCGCAGAAAGATAGAGCTGAAGGTACTAGACGACGGCACGAAGACCTTCGAGGTCCGCCACCGCTGGGAAGATAGACCCGTACCGCCGCCGCCCGACGGAACCCCGACGGAGTATCTGCCTTTCCGGCAGCAATCGAGGGGAGCCCCCGGCTCGCACGGTCGTCCCGAGTGGCTCAAGGCGCGCGTCCCCGACGGCGAGGTCTACCGCGACATCAAAGAGACGATGCGCGGCCTCAACCTCCACACGGTCTGCGAGGAGGCCCGCTGCCCGAACATCGGTGAGTGCTGGAACAACCGCACCGCGACCTTCATGATCCTCGGCAACGTCTGTACCCGCTCGTGCGGTTTCTGCGCCGTCCTCACTGGGAAGCCGACCGAGCTCGACCTCGACGAGCCCCACCGCGTCGCCGACGCAGCGAGGCAGATGGGCCTTGAGCACGCCGTTATCACGAGCGTCAACCGCGACGAGCTAGCAGACGGCGGAGCCACCATCTTCGCGGGGACGATACGCGCGATCAGGGAAGAGGTGCCAGGCTGCGCCGTCGAGGTTCTGACCCCGGACTTCAAGGGCGACCCGGGCGCGATCAAAACCGTCATAGATGCCCGGCCCGACACCTTCAACCACAATATCGAGACGGTCCCGCGCCTCTACCCTGCGGTCCGTCCGCAGGCGAAGTACAGGCGCTCTCTCGAAGTGCTGCGCTACGCCAAGGAGCTCAACCCTGACGGCCTGACCAAGAGCGGCTTCATGGTCGGGCTTGGCGAGGTCGAAGAGGAACTCCACCAGACGATGCGCGACCTCAGGGATCACGAGGTGGACATCCTTACCATCGGCCAGTACCTGAGGCCCTCCGAGAACCATCTGCCGATGAGCCGCTACTACACGCCCCAAGAGTTCGCCGACCTTCGCAAGTACGGCTTCTCTCTTGGCTTCAAGCACGTCGAGAGCGGGCCACTGGTACGCAGCTCCTACCACGCCCACGAGCAGACCGCCGACGCCAGGCGAAGCCCGGCGGCTGGCGTCGCGAGCCTCTAGAGCTCCGGCATGACCCTGGAGAAGCAGACGCCGGCAGCGTCCGTCGAGGTGCGGCGCCTGCCAGGGTTGACGCCGTACGCTGAGGCCTGGGATCTTCAGAGGGAGCTCGTGCGGCTCCGGAAGGGCGATGAGATCCCGGACACCTTCATCCTGTGCGAGCACCCGCCGGTCTACACGGTCGGAAGGGCGGCGAAGGACGCAGGGAACCTGGGCGCAGGAGAAGAGTATCTTCGGGCCTTGGGAGCCGAGGTGTTCTGGAGCGACAGGGGAGGGGATGCTACCTTCCACGGTCCTGGGCAGATAGTGGGTTACCCGATCCTGCGCCTCAAGGTGCGCGATACGCACGCCTACCTCCGCGGGTTGGAGGACGTAATTATCAAGGTGCTTGCGGACTACGATCTTGAAGGCTGGCACCACCCCGAGTACACGGGCGTATGGGTCGGGGAGAGCAAGATCGCCGCCATCGGCGTGAAGTTCTCTTCGGGTTGGATCACCTCCCACGGCTTCGCCCTGAACGTGAAGACAGACCTCTCCTGGTTCGACCGCATAACGCCCTGCGGCATCAAGGAGTTCGGCGTCACGAGCCTGCACAGGGAACTCGGCCGCAACGTCCCCCTCTCCGAAGTGGAGGAGACGATCGTCGAGCGCTTTCTCCAGACGTTCCGTTAGTTTGCTTACTGCCAGCAGAGGCGTCGCCTGTAACCTGAGCCAGACCGACCCGATAGAAGGAGACGACGAGGATGCTCGACGGCGTAGCGGTAGTCTGGATGCCTGTGCAGGACATGGAGCGGGCCAAGGGTTTCTACAGGGACACTCTGGGGCTCCGGATCACGAACCAGGACGCAGAGTGGGCCGAAGTTGACGCCAACGGCCTCACGCTCGGCCTCAACGGGCGCGAACCCTCCGGAGCCAGAGGCGAAGGCGGACCTGTCGTAACCTTCCAGCCCGAGGACGACCTGGAGGCCACGCTCGACGGACTGAAGGGCCGTGTGGCGACCTTCAAGGACTCCGAGGGCAACGACATCCAGCTCTACGAGCCGCCCGCTAGGTAGACCGGAGGATTGGTCCGCCCGGCCATCAGTTACGAGAAGACGAGCCTGAAGCCGATTCTTAGTAGGGCCGTTACGAGGGCCACGCAGCATGCTGCAAGGCTCAAGATGCGCAAACTCACGACAGCCCCAAGTTGATGGGCCGGCAGAATTTCGGCCAACCCGTCTGCTGCAATCCCCAGACCTAACGCTAGGAATACTAGGCTCGAAGAGCCTTCCGCAGAGGTAAAGGCAGATACTACTAGCAGCAAACCGACGGGCATCAAGAGCCAGGCGATAGGGTGGTGGGTAGGTTCTGCTGTAAAGCGCCGCATTTATTCCTCCAGGGGGTATGGTCCCTAGTCGTCCCGCCGGCGCGGTGACTCTGAAAGAGTACAGAGATTGTCGCTCGTCGGGAACACCTACTGGGAGCGTATGGCGTAGATGACGCGGAGTGTTGGGGACCAGTTGATGTAGATGCCGTCGTGCCCTCCGCGACGATCGACGCGAGCTATGTAGATTGCTCCCACGCTGCCGAGCAGAGCGCAGAGCCGCGTCTGTATCGAAGGGAGCACGCCACACACGGCGGCGCCGGCTCTCAACGCATCCACGAGCGTATGCGTTCGGCAGTCGTCCAGGTAACTTCTCCTGCCCCACCAGTAGTCCTCGTACCCGTTTCTTCCGCGACAGCCCATGACGGTGAAACTGGTCTTGTGGATCGATGGACCTGTCTCGCTCGAAGGGAACACATCCGACGCCTCCGTCCTGTTCGCCCGCAGGGCGGCGTTCGTGTGTGACAGAGCTTCTTCGAGTTGGGTGAAGGTTCGGGGCTCGATCCCCCTCGCATCGCCGTCTTTGATGTCGCGTGTGAGGGCTTTTCGGTCGAGCGCCAGCGTCCCGTCTCTCTTGACTCGCATGTGCTCCTCCATTAGTGCAACGGCACGGTCAAAGTCCTCCGCTTCTGCCCGCTGTCCGGCTTGATCTAGCGTGGCTGCCTTTGCAGTAGACGCGTGCGTGGCTAAATGTGCGAGAAGGAAAGCCAGTACAATCGCCTCAACAACCGTAATTGACCGATTCACCCTGGGCCTCCTCTCGTTGATAGCGCAGATAAGACTGTTTTCGGACAGCCCTGGCGAACCTATAGCCGGAGGTCTCGGCGAATGTATGACCGTGAGGATGAGGACGATGCTAAGTACCCACAACAGGGTAATCTGCCGAAGGGCGCTCTCTCAGAGGCTGGTAGCTTCTAAGCACTCCCGATCAGGATGCCTGAGGTGAAGACGAGCGCGCCGCCGAGGATGACCTGCAGCGCAGACATGAGGAAGCTCATGTCGAAGTAGCGGTAGCGGATGAAGGAGATGGCGAGCAGCTCGAAGCCGACGACCCCGAACGCCACGTACAGGGCCAGCTGAACGTGCGGTATTAGGAACGGCAGGGTGTGCAGGATGCCGCCGACGAGCGTTGCGAGGCCCGTAATCGCACCCCGCAAGAAAGGGTTACCGCGCCCGGTGAGAGACCCATCATCCGAGAGACCCTCAGAGAAGCCCATGCTGATCCCAGCCCCCACCGCAGCCGCAAGCCCTACGAGAAACGTGACCCTCGTACTCCCCGTCGCAAACGCCGTCGCAAAGAGCGGCGCCAGCGTCGAGACAGACCCGTCCATCAACCCGAGGGTGGTGGTCTGAACGTACATTAGGACGAAAGATCTGTCCTTGCGCCGGAGGAAATTGGCTGCCTTCAACGCTATTCCCGCTAGCATTTGTCCGCTACCATCCTCTGCGCGACACTCCATTTCCTGTACAACCTGGGAACATCTACCGTCAAGAGCCGGCCTGCTACTCGCTCGGCGTTCCGTCCCTGCAGGCGGAGCGAATAAAGCGTACCTCCGTAATACTCCTGTATTCGAGGCAGCCGTATTTGGGTGCCACACCACCTCCGAAAATATTCCCTGACCCACGAAACCATTGACAATGTTCCCGCGACGTCCAGCCGGAGAGTGGGACGACTGTAGTCAATAGTATGGATAGACCCGTCCCCATCTATGAGCCCCACGATAAATGCTTCCGCCAACGGGTCTGGCAGACGATACGGAGGCAGGAGCGTCAAGGTCTTGCGCTCCACGAGGTTGAAGTTGCGCTTTAGATCTAGAAGCATGTCTCTGCTCCATACAACCAGACAGCTATACGTGACTTCGCGACCATCGGGAGTAGACGTTAAACCATCCCGTACAGGCCCGGTGAAGCTCATCTCGGCCTTCAATCTCTCCAGATGTTCCCTGTCTTTGGTCGACAGTGCTATTCTCAGAGCGCCTTCGTGAGTAAGGCATCCGTCTGCCGCTATGAAGCCGGCCCAGTAGGAGTTGCGGAGTGTGGGCTCGGAGAAATATGCTGTATTCAAGCCATAAGAGCGCCTCGAGCAACCGCAAGATCTTGTCGAACCGTAAGACAGATGGGTTCCCCTGGTAACCATCACTTTGCCGCACACGCATTCACAGATCCAGCGGGTGTTACCCCTCGAGTCGTTGGCTTCCCTGCGCAAGACTTTCAATCCGCCGAACGTCTTTCCGGTTAAGTCCTTGTGCCTCATGAGAGGCCGTCACCGACTCGGTACCCCGCGAACGACGTCTCCACTGATCGAGCTATCCACGTCTCATGGAAGGAGAGCAAGCAGGAAGGCTCTACGACCCGCAAGACGAAGTTCTTGCTGTGCCCCGAAGCCGTCATCTCTCGGCCCCCAAGCCCCAACCGCTCCAGCAAAGCCGCCAAAAATCCGCCTCCCGAATATACGACACACAACCTGCCTCAATATTCTATCTACCTTCAGCAACAAATCAAGAATAGTTCTTACTCTTAATTAATGGGAATCATTAGCGATTGGGGGATGCTTCGGTGAGTCGGGAGGTGCTCTTTGAGCGGGGCTGTGGTGGTACTGGGAGGGGTTCGCATTTGGAGGGGATTGTCTCGGCTCTCCCCGGAGGTTCACGAGGTTGATGGGAATATGTGGCCGTCACCCAATCAGGGTGGTTCACGCCATGTGTACAGGTACTAATTTGGGCGCAAAAAGCGACAGACAGGCAAAAAATACGTAATTTGGGTGATACGGAGAAGCGTACGATGCGTAATAAATGGTGGTCTAGAACCAAAGTGCCGTGGACGGGGAAGCGAGGTGAGCCTACAGCTATAGGAGAATACGGCGCAGGGTCGAAAAACTCAGGAGAACAGGAGGACAGTAGATGAAGAAGAAGTTGATGGTTCTGGTTGCGGCGCTGGCGATGATGGTGGCGCTGGCGAGTCCGGCCTTCGCGGAAGCTATCGGTGGGGACGTCAGCGTCGAGTTCCTGAGTGCTCCGCAGTTCCAGTTTGCGGCTGCTCTACAGACGCAGCAGGGGGATGCCACCTCCAGCGCCAGCGGCGTTGCCACCGCTGCGGACGCGGCGATCAGCCAGGGGCTCGATATCTCCCAGATGCAGTTGAACGGTGGTTTCTAAGACTTAGCATCGGGTAGTCATAGGCCGGCCCTCCCGTAGGAGGGCCGGCTTTTTTATGTTCCTTCTACGCTGGTTGGTAGAGGTCGAGGTCGGCTTTCATGACCATCTCCTCGGTGTCGCGATGGAGGTGGAAGCCGAGTTTCCGGGAGATGTGCTGCATGGGGCGGTTATCGAAGAGGATCTCCGCGGTGATATGCTTCAGGCCCTCGGCGCGGCCGACCTCGAGGAGCCGGCTCAGGAGCAGGGTGCCCAGGCCCCTGCGCTGGAACCGGTCGCTGATCAGGACCGAGAACTCGGCCTCGTCGATGACGGCGCCGCGTCTGCTCAGGCGGGAGACGCCCATGATCTCGCGCTCTCCCGTCTCGGGGTCGGTCCGCTCGGCGACCAGCGCCATCTCGCGGTCGTAGTCTATAAAGCAGATGCGCGTCAGGCGCTTGTGGGCCGTGCGCTGGTCGAGGTTCATCATGTGGAAGTAGCGCATGTAGACGCTCTGTTCGGAGAGCGTCTCGTGGAAGTTCACCATCAGGGGCTCGTCCTCGGGACGGATCGGCCGTATCGTCACGGGGGCGCCGTCGTCCAGCTCTTCGTGGGAGACGTACTGCTTCGGATAGGGACGGATGGCCGTGCGGGGGAGGTCCTTCGTCTCGGTGTCGTGCAATACGACGCGGGCGTCGAGGGCTATGAGGCGCTCGGGCGAGGCGAGGAGGGGGTTGATGTCCAGCTCCTTGATCCAGGGTTGTTCAACGACGAGCTGGCTTGTACGCACTAGCAGCTTCTCCAGAGAGAGAACGTCTACCGGAGAGCGGCCCCTGACTCCCTTAAGCGCCTCGAAGATGCGGGTCCGCTCCATCATCCGCCTAGCGAGCGTCGTGGTGAGCGGCGGGAGGGCGAGGGCGCGGTCGCGGTACACCTCGACGAGCGAGCCGCCGGACCCGAAGAGGAGAACCGGCCCGAACTGCGGGTCCAGGCTGCTGCCGACGATCAGTTCGTAGCCGTCGAGGCTGACCATCCTCTGGACGGCGGCGCCGTCGAAGTCCTCGGGCCTGTAGTTCTCCCTTATGGAGGACTCAATCTCCTCGTAGGCTCGTCTGACCTCGTCCGCGGTGTGCAGGTTCAGGCGCACGCCGCCGACGTCGGTCTTGTGGGTGATCGTCTCCGAGTTTAGCTTCAGGACGACGGGGTAGCCGAGACGGTCTGAGATCTCGACGGCCTCGCCGGCGCTACGCGCCACCTCCGTCCGCACGGTCGGGATATCGTAGGCGGCGAGGATCTGCTTCGCCTCGTACTCGGTCAGGATGGTGCGTCCCGAGTCGCGGACGCGGGCTATGATCTCCTGTACCCTCTCGCGGTCGGCGTCTTCGTCTTCGGCGGGCTCCGGCGTCTCGTAGATGCTGCGCAGGTTGTATGTGTACTTCCACATGTTCGTGAACGCACGGGCCGCCGTGTCGGGGTAGTCGAAGGTAGGGATGCCCGCGCCGTTCAGGATAGACTCCCCCGCCGAGACCGCGGGGCCGCCCATCCAGCTCGCCAGAACTGGTTTGCGCGTCCCGTTCGCGTAGGGCGCGAGCCGCTCCGCCGTCGCCGTAGGGTCGGTCATGTCC